>CAYHPP010000089.1:0-3603 GCA_964358745.1 uncultured Candidatus Saccharibacteria bacterium
CCACACCTGCGAGGGCATCCCTGCGTCCTGTAAGAAAAGTCTGAAGCGTCTCGGCACTGATTACATTGACCTGTATCTCCTGCACACATTCAGCGCAATGTGTCCGCTCCAAGAGGCGGTGCAGGCGCTTGACGCGCTTGTTGATGACGGGTTCGTGAAGTATATCGGCGTTTCAAACTTTGGAACGAAACACCTCGCGGAAGCGCAGAAACTTTCAAAATACCCCATCGTTTGCGACCAGGTCCACTACAACCTACAGGTGCGCGAAGTTGAGAAGACGGGGCTTCTCAAATACTGCCAGACAAACGACGTGATGCTTGTTGCGTACCGTCCCGTGCAGCAAGGCAAACTTCTTGAGGGTGTTCCGGAAATTGTGGAAGAAATGTGCGTAAAGTACCAAAAAACTCCGGCGCAGATCGCCATCAACTGGCTCATCTCCCAAAGAAATGTCGTTACCATCGTCAAAACAAGCAATGTCGCGCACCTCAAGGAAAATGCGGGGGCGGTAGGGTGGAACCTTACCGAAAGCGATGTGGAACGCTTGCGAGAAAATTATCCCGGACAGATGACGGTTTCAGACCTTATCCCGCTTGGGTGATGCAGCACACTACTGGCATGTAAAGATTAAGAGTGGCACCGCAGGGCGTTAGACCCTTGCCTGGCCGCACCGAATCTACCCAGCCGTAGTTTTGCACAGCAAAAACTACGGCTGGGTGTCCCACATTCGCATGCGCCATTCGTTAAGCGTATCTACTATGAAAAACGGGACTACACACATATTCGGAGGACATGTGTCTATTGCGGGCGGATACGCGGAGGCACTACCACGCGCGAAAGCGCTCGGCGGGAACGCGCTCCAGATGTTCTCGACTTCGCCGCGAGGGTGGCACTACGCGCACGTCGGGAAGGAAGAGGCCGAGCGCTTTAAAAGAGAAGCAAAAGCGCTCGGCGTCGCGGCGGCTTACTTTCACGCGTCGTACCTTTTGAACCTCGCCGACGACGGGCCGAACGGCAGACGCTCCGTTGAAGCGCTTATCGCGGAGCTTACCGTAGCCGAAGCGCTTGGCGTCAAGGGAAGCATCATTCATCTCGGGTCATTTAAGGAAGAAAAGGCAAAGAAGGAGAGCCTCATGCCGACTCTTTTTGAGAACGGGAAGAAGGCGCCTCAATACGTTAAGCATCCGAGATATGACCTACTCATTTCCAACATCAAATCGGTACTCCAAAAGTCGCCGAGCAGGACATTGTTCATCATTGAAAAC
This sequence comes from uncultured Candidatus Saccharibacteria bacterium, assembly GCA_964358745.1. Classification (GTDB taxonomy): domain Bacteria; phylum Patescibacteriota; class Minisyncoccia; order Phycocordibacterales; family UBA10002; genus UBA10002. Next base: position 1,263 of record CAYHPP010000089.1, read on the forward strand.
ATGGGTATGCGAATGATTGGGCGCGACCTTGCGGTGGTAGGGGCGATCTTTAAGGACGTGAATGATTGACGGGTCCGCGTGTGCCTTGATATCTGCCATTTACACGCGGCGGGGTATGACCTTGGCATGAACGCAAGACTTGATGCGTTTTTAGACGAGTTTGACCGACTCATCGGTTTGGAACGGCTGGAGTGCTTCCACATAAACGACAGTCGCGACGACTTCGGTTCCCTGCGGGACCGGCATGCAAACATCGGCGAGGGGAAAGTAGGGACGGACGTTTTTAAACTGCTTCTCAACCATCCCAAAACAAAACATCTACCGTTCATTCTTGAAGTTCCGGGCTTTGACGGCGCCGGCCCGGACAGGAAGAACATGGATATTTTGAAGTCGCTTGTGAGGTAAACGAACCTATGATACTCTCGGTTCGGAAACGGTTCTGTGCTGCACATGGCGGGCGTGTCCATGTCAGAAATGTCACGCCTTTGGTGACCTAATGGTCATCATGCGGAACTCGTGTCTACCGGCTTGCCTCGCGCCGAGCAAGCCGGTTTTTCTTTTGCTTGCTATACTGTAGCTCATGGAGACGCTGGTCATCTTTTTTGCGGAGTATTTCCCGTATGTTGTTGCGGCGCTCTTTGTCGGGTTTGCGTTCTCGCGATTGAGCGGTAGGAAAACGCGGCTTCTTTTGTTTGGTGAAGGTATCCTCGCGGCTTTTGTATCGCGCGGTTTCGTGGAGCTATTCCGTTTCTTCATCCATCGGCCGCGGCCCTTCATCGCGGACCCTTCAATCATCCCGCTCATTTCCGAGGCGAGCTACTCATTCCCCTCCGGTCACGCGGCGTTTTTCTTCGCGCTCTCTACCGTTGTCTATATATATGACAAACGATGGGGTCTTTGGTTTTTCATCGCAAGTCTTATTGTCGGCTTCGCTCGGGTCATGGCCGGAGTGCATTACCTTACGGACATTCTAGGCGGGGCGGTTTTGGGTATTGCGGTTGGATACGGCATGCAATGGCTTCTTGTCCGCCTTCGAAAAGGCGCCTCTGCGCAAGACAAAGTTCACATGCTTTCAAGAAGCGAGATGGACAGGAAATGAATTTCCCTCACCTCTTCTTTTTGCCTTTTCCACCTAAGTACGATACGCTTTTTATCTCATGAAACGAGTACTTGCAACGGGGTTTTTTCTTTTAGCGCTTCCGCTTATCGGTTTCGCCGCGGTTTCAAACTATGCTCCCCAAAGCGCCGGAGCGGGGAATCCGGAACTTCATATCAGCGCCGATGGCGTTATTTCTCTTAAAAGCGGAAGAGTAGACCAAATTGTCGGGAACACTTTTTATCTGGGACTCAAGTGGGGAGAACTTCCCATGCGCTTTACGATGAAAACGAGTTCAAGCACCATCGTTATCAAACGCTACGGAGGACGAGCGGCTGTTTCGCAGATTACCATTGGAGATTATCTTGACGCCGAGGGAGAATTTTTTGTCGGGTCGGATTTCTTCGGCATGGACGCGCGTAAGGTTAAGGATTGGTCGCTACAGGAGGAATTAGGAACATACTCCGGCGTTATTACGGAAGTGCAACCGGATGAAAAGTTTACCTTGTTTACAACACAACGGCAGACAATAAGTGTCCGTCTCGCCACGAGTTCCGCCGTTTCCATTAAGAGGGGAGAGGTGACCATACCGTTTGGACGCCTCCGCAAGGGAGATGTAGCGCTCCTTATCTCCGGCGTGTATGACTACTCTCGCAACCTTCTCACCGCCGACAGGATACTTATCTATCAAAACAAGGCCGATTTCGCGGCGCGTAATTTTGAGGGCGTTTTGAAGCAAATCGTGTCGGCACAGTTGCCCGCGACCTTAATTGTCGTTGTCGGCGGCGTTGACCACACTGTGCGGCTCTCCGAGAAAACTGCCGTGTTAAAGAAAGATCGAAGCGCTGCTCAATTGGCGAGATTCGTTGTGGGTGATACTGTCCGGTTTTACGGCCCCCTGCGCGAGGAAGAAAAGACACTGCAAGAGGTAAGCGTGATAGATGCGGAAATAGTGCGAAACCTCAATCTCTAGATGCCTACGAATTAACTGCTAACTTTTGACTTTTAACCTTTGACTTTTCCGCCCGACTGGCAGGCGCAAAACTGTCAACGGTCAAAAGTTCATGGTTACTAGCTTTCGGCACCCGCCGCTCCTCTTGCGCGGCGCACGGCGCCGTGGTCTAGCCACCTTCTCCACCAAGAATTTCTCTTGCCAAGTCTTTTTTAGTGATAAAATGATACTAATCTACTAATGGGTACTAATGCAACGAAAAAATACGAATAAGAAATGCGAGCATTAGTATT
>CAYHPP010000090.1:0-3590 GCA_964358745.1 uncultured Candidatus Saccharibacteria bacterium
GGTCAAGCTCGTTCATGTAGATATTCACCAAAAGCTGCGAGGTGAGGTTCCCGAGTGGTAGTCCCTTTCCAGTAGCTCCGGAGCTAAAACTCCCGACAATTTCCGCAAGGAGCCATTCAACCCTTTCATCGGAAATATACTTTGCAAGAACGGAGAACAGAACGGCATGGTCAATACTTGCGAAAAATTTTCTTATGTCGCACTTCAAAACGTGGCAGGTTTTGGTATGCGAGAAACTGGCACGCTTGGCGAAATCGCGAAAACGATAAAAAGCCCTGTGCGTGCCTTTGCCTACACGGCAGGAATATGAATCGTAGATAAATTTTCTGTCGAAAAACGGATACAGAATGCGATACACGGCGTGATGCAGAAGTCTGTCACGCACAGTAGCTTTATGAATATCGCGCGGCTTCGGATCGGCGATGCGGAAATGCTTATAGGGCCCGTGCCGATAGGCGCGGCTGCGTAGGTCTTCGTGGAGCGAGAGGAGATTCGTACCGAGATTAAGTGCAAATTCGGCCACATATTTCTTGTACTTCTTACCGGACCAGTAGTGTCCCACTAAAATTCCCTGAAAAATGAAAAACCCCTTCGGGTGAGCCATAATGTGTCTGTCGGACTCATTAGGAATCTCAATACCCGCAAGGGATTTTTCGTATGTATTACTCTACCACGATTTTCAATCAAATCCTGGCGCTTGTCCCGAAAGCCCGCCTGCAACGTTTTGTGGGACAGCATCAGGCAGATCGGTACGTGAAGAAAATGACGGTCTGGAATCAATTCGTCATCCTCATGTACGCCCAGGCGTCCGGTAAGGATAGCCTGAGAGAGATTGAGACGGGACTGAAGACGCATGAGCATCTGTGGTACCACCTTGGCGTGCAGTCGGCCGCAAAGTCGAGTATCGCCAGAGCCAACAACAATCGCAGTTACAAAATATTCGAGAATCTTTTTTACACAATTTTGGAACAGTGCCGTTCACTCACTCCGGAAAGACGGTTCTCATTCGACAATCCACTGTACTCGCTCGATTCGACCACCATACGGTTGTGTCTTTCTCTCTGTGACTGGGTCGCGTACCAACACGTCAAGGGCGCGGTGAAAATGCACGTGCTCTTGAACAACCGCACTGACATTCCGGAAGTGCTGAATGTAACCGAAGGCAGTGTCAACGATGTGAGAGCCGCCAAGAAGCTGGGACTGTCCGTACCGCGAGGCAGTATCTTGGTATTTGACCGTGGGTATCTTGATTTCAAGTGGTGGAATACCTTGCATGCGCAAGGTATGTTCTTCGTGACCAGGCCAAAGAAACCGACGCTCTTTGTGGTGTCCGGGAAACATACCGAGCCGCACGGACGCATGCTGGCTGATGAGCGCGTGTGGGTCGGAGACGTCGTGGAGGCACGCTATCCGCGGGAAGTCAGACGCGTGAGGTATGTAAACGATGATGGCGAAGTGTATGAATACGTCACCAACAATTTTGAGCTGTCTGGAGAAGAAATTGCGCTCATCTACAAAGAGCGCTGGCGCATTGAGCTGTTTTTCAAATGGATCAAGCAGCACCTGAAGATCAAGTCATTTCTGGGCACGTCAAGGAACGCCGTCATGTCGCAACTCTGGGTGGCCATGATCTACTATCTCATTCTTGCGTATATCAAATTCCAGACGAAGTTTGACCGCTCGTTGCTTGAACTGACCCGTATGGTGAAAGAAACGTTGTTCACCCGTCGAACGATGATTGATCTCTTGTCACTGTCCTCCCGAACCGTCTACAAATTCAGGGTTTCAGAGGTGTTCCAGCTACGGCTTACGGGAGTTTAATGGGACAGCAGTGTTACCGGACAGAAACTCACGCCACGCCGCATACAGATTTTTGAGCGATATGATATCGTTGTACATTATCCCTGATTTTATTTGACTATGAACTCTCTCTCTCGAATTTTCCGGCAGTCGTGGTGAAAGGAAAGGAAGCCTACCAACTCTGGCTTCCCCTGCACCGAAACTTCCCGCGAGTAGAGCGCATGGGCATCGGACAAAAAATCGAAAGTCAGTTCCTTAGCTTTTTGGAACTTTGCTATGGAGCCGTATATCTTCCTCCCGAACCGAAAATACTGCAACTCGGTAAAGCTATCTCGCGACTCGATATGCTCCGCTTCTTTCTTGAGCTCGCGCGGGAAAACGCCCTGATTCCTCTCGAAAAGCATGTTGAATTACTCAAGCATCTGAACGAGTCCGGTCGTCAGCTTGGCGGTTGGAAGAGAGGATTGGAACAAAAACTCTCACCGAGGAACGGTGAGAGAAAACGATGAGTTTCGGGACAACCACCCGATTACGGTTCTCGGCGTTCCAAACGTTGTCATTCGCGAAGCGGTTCACGTTCGCCTTGCGGTTGCCGTCAGCGTTGCGATTCACATTCGCCACGAAGAAATGTGCAAGACGCCATCCGTCGCGCTACCGCCGAATCACGGCGGTTCGCAAAAGTCTTCAGGGCCTCCAAGCCCTCCAGCGCCTTGCACCAACTGATTGTTTTTTGTTTGGTAGAAGCAGGTCCACTCTTTTGCAATCCGCGCGAAGCGAACGGCAAAACTCTCGAACACGCTCCTGCACAACCCGTGTCACCGAAGCAAAGGCCGCGATGTGTTCCCAGAGGTTGCCGCTACAGTATACAAAAATCCCCCTGACTTGTTGAGGGTCAGAGGGATCGAGAGACAAAGGGTCAAGAGCAAAGCAACCGAGCACTACAGTTGCGGGACAACCACCCGATAACGGTCCTCGGCGCCCCAAACGAGGCCATCCGCGAAGCGGTACACGCCCGCCCCGCGGTAGCCGTCAGCGTTGCGATTCACACCCGCCCCGAAGAACTCATCTTTCTCTCCCTTCTTCTCGGCTTTAACCTTAAAGAGGAAGAGAAAGTACGCAACGCCGTCTTCGCGCAACCACTTGTCCGCATGGTCGGATAAAAAGCGCTTGATTTGCGGGGTTGTAAAACACAGACGGTCGGGATTCTGGCCGAAGCTCCCGAATATCGTCCGATAATCGGCGTTCTCGGCGAGTTCGTACACTTCGGCGGGAGTGCGCACGGTCGGCTGTTCGGCCTTGTCGCAGCCCCAATTCTTGAAGTCGCCGTCAATCCAGTTGAAGACATCGTGCGCCGTGGCCAATGTTTCTGTGCCCGTCGTGGGGCCGATGATAATCTCCTCTCCTGCTGAAAGAAGCCGGAGACACCCGACTCTTCCGCGAACAATCTTGGTAGGTTCCGTCTTGACTGCCTCCGGCACTGCCGCCGCGATTCGCTGGCCTACCGCAAGCGCCTTTTGTATCGTGACCGAATTGAGCTCCCTCGTTTGGTCGAGCGCGTCCAGCGTCTCACGCGTAGCTTTCCGAGCCGCATCCGCGGCGACATTCGCGCATGTCTCTTTCTGTCCTGAACTTACCCCCTGTTCTGCCGATTCTTCCGATGTGGTCAATTTCATTGCCATCACCCTTTCTTGTGTTGCTGCTCCCGCTACGGGACTTTCGGGTTTCGCACGTGTAGCTTCGCCACAGCAGAAAAGGGCCGGAATAAGCCGCTTTCTGCTGGGGCAATTTCT
>CAYHPP010000091.1:0-3547 GCA_964358745.1 uncultured Candidatus Saccharibacteria bacterium
AGGCGGGCGAGGAGGGCTTTGACGACGAGCCCGCCGTTTGAGTGCGTTACCATCGTCACCTTGCCGTTTTTGGAACTCGCCGCAAGCTCCGCGATTCTCTGTATCATAAACGGTAACTCCCCTTCCAGCACCTCGTCCAAGTACGAAATGGTCCCGTCTACCCGCTCCACCCCCTTCAACACAACCTCACCCGGAGAAAGCCGCCAGTCATACGGAAGCGTCCGCCAGCCCCCTATCGTCCCCTCCGTAACCAACCCGTCCATAAACTGGGTGAAGTCGGAATACACCGCGAAAACCCCGAACGCCTTTCCGATAACATCTCTCGTATAAATATCGGGGTCTTGCGAAACGCCGATAGTATCCATAAGGAGCTTCTCAACATCGGCATTTCGGTTCGGCTCCCAGAGCCGGTTCTCGCTCCCGCTCTCCATTTTGTACAGCCGCGACGCCTTGATGCCCGGAATAAACACAACTGACGAACAGCACGGGAGCGCCGCAAAAGGATTACTTAGGAGCCAGCCGGAAAAATCAACATCGCCGTACACCTCGTTGCCAAGCCCGCCGGGATTTAATGCCGCATGAAAAGGCCCGCTCGCGTCGCCCCAGAAATTCCCCCTCGCGTAAGTCGGCATGCCGCCATCGTCGTACACGCCATACGACAGATTATCCGCAATTACGCTGTTAGAGATTCTCACATCGCTACTGTCGCCTGAAGCATACACCCCGTAGTCATTGCCTCGGATGATGGAATCCTGAATGAGCACGCGGCTCTCGTAGGGGTACACGCCGGTTGAGAGAAAATTTTCAATGGTAGAATCGATGATGGTAAGCGACGAGCCGTCGTAGGGCTCAAGCGCCGAGTCCATTCCGCCGGAGATAACGCTTCCGGTCGTGGTCGCATGCGCGCTGTAGAGTCCGATAGCCGATCCGTTGCCGATATCTTCAACGCGCGAGTCGGACAGGAAAAGATACGCGCCGCTGTAGAGCCCGAACACGTCGCCAAAAAACACGTCATGCAATGTGGAGCGTTCAATACTTACATAGCTTCCGCCGTCCGCCGCAAAGAGGTCGCCAACAGTCCCGCCGAGCGTGGAATCGGAAATAGTGAGCACGCCGGCGCTGTCTACGTAAAACCCGTTGTCGCTCTCCTCGTAGGTGACGTTCTGAAGCGTGAGTTTGGCGCCCGAGATATACGCGCCGTACTGCGAGTTTCGGATCGTTGCGTAGCTCACGGTAGAAGCCGGTACGGCAGGAGCGCCGTAGAAGTTGAAACCCCACGGGTCAAGCGGGGTTGGCAGAGTGGCGCCTCCGTCGCCGTTCGTGTCGCCTCCGACGTCATCATAGAGCGAGGTGAAAATAATCGGATTGCCCGAACTGCCAAGGGCCTCAAGAACCCCGTCAATATCCAAGAAAGCATCATCGCCGAATTTCACCACCTACGCCCGGCTCGATCGTAAGCGTGGCACCTGATGATACGCCTACGCTCGTCCCATCCGGCAGAAAATAAGGGCTTCCCGCCGCCGTCCACGTAGTGTCGGCTGTGATATCGCCAGCGACTTCCGTTGCGGCGAAAGCGGTCGGCGCTAGCGCGAAAAATGCGGCGGCGCCTATTACAAAAACCGCACCAGCCGCCACACGAGAAAAAGCGGCGATGGCGCCCGAAGAGGGTCGCTGTGTTTTTGCCAACCGTTCTCTCATTCCCTGTAGCAACCCCGTATCCATTGCAACAATCTTGTGAAGATTAAGAGCGGCACCGCAGGGCGAGAGACCTGCCGGGCCGCCCCGAATGACCCTGCGCGGAGCGCAGGGTGTTCCCATTCGTAGGTATTCTGGTTCGACTCCGCTCACCATCCTGAGCCTGTCGAAGGAGTAGATTCGTATCATAGACTGATTAGTATCTATCAAATTAATCGAGTTTTAACCGGTAATCGCCGCGAGGATAACCGCCGCGGCGATGGCGACGAGTAATCCAATTTTCTGGTGCCGCTCGAGGCGCTCGCGGTTTATGGCAAGACCCAAAACAACGGCGATGATGATATAGGACTCGGAAAGCGCGGTCGCGATGCCGATGGGAATGAGAACGAGCGCGAACGCATATGCGACCCATGCGGCATTATCTGCAATAACCATAGGAAATACCGTCCAAGGATACTGGATAACGTCACGAAAAAGCTTCGGGAGCCAACCCTTTGCCAAGAGGTACACGCCCGAGAAGACAACCAGAAAGACATTCACCGCAAAGCTTGCCATAAGCGGGTCGGTGAGGCGCGCGCTCCAGCCGGTCAAAAATGCGGCGGCACCCATAGTGAGCGCGCCGGCAAACGCGAAATACACGCCGCGCTCCAGAAAGTGTCGGCGTGAGAGAAAGCGTCCACGAAAAGAGACCAGGAAGAGACCTACCATAAGAAATGCGACAATCCCGATTTCATAGCGCGTCATCGTCTCTCCCAGTATAAGAAATGCGAGGAAAGCGGCCGAAAGAATCTCAAGCGACCAAATGGGTTCCACGACCGCAATCTTGCCGCGCTTTAAGGACTCAAGTTCAAGAAGCGCCGCAACAAAATGCATAATGCCGGTGATTGTAAGCACGAGAAGCCCCGTGCGCATCTCGCTTCCGAAAAGAGCCGGCAGATTTTTGTAAACAAATGGAAATAAGATGACGAGTCCGAAACCGGTGATAAGAAAGATGGTCTCAAAATTCCCAAACTTTCTGGTGGAGCGCTGAATCAGAAAGTCCCCGATACCCCAGCAAAGCATCGCCACAAACGCTAATCCGATTCCGACACTGATGGACATATTCGTATTTCAAAAATCGAGGCAAGCTATCACCCGCTATCATCATTCATAGATATCGTGGAAACCAATATCCAAAAACAAAACTGTGCCCTCCCCCGTAAAGGTAAACTTAATACGATAACGATAATCAATCCAGAACGCCCACATATCCTGATCTTTGCCGTGAAGCTTGTGCGTACGAAGTGATGAGTGAAAGGGCTCAACTACAAAAAGACGCTCTTTCTTCTGCGCCTCTTCTACAATACGTCTAGGCAAGCGAGAGAGTTTCTTCAAAAAATGTCTTGAGTATTCAAGACTTTCTATGTTTGCCATATTTTCGTAGGGCGTCCTTCATAGATGAAGCTTTGATGGTCTTACCGGCGTGATATTCCCGAAGCCCCTCCTCCACTAATTTATCAAGAGCTTTGGCCTGCTTGCCGGTCAGAAAATATTCGGGCACGGCACGCTCGGAGAGCCGCCGGTATTCTTCAATCGGAAGCACGACAACGCCCTTGCTTTTCTGTATTTGCTTTTTGGACAAGGTGATAGTGGTCATATGGAAAATATACCATGTGCCGCATAAAATCACAAAACGAAGAGCGGCTGAACCTCCCAATGTCTGCCTATATTCTGATGTTCTCAAGAACATCAGCATATACTGGTTCAATGGCACGTGAATGAGTGTAAAGCTGAAAGCGACACCGCGGGGCGTTGACCCTTGCCTGGTCGCTCCGACTTACCCTGCGCACAAGCGCAGTGGAATAGTCGTAGA
>CAYHPP010000092.1:0-3470 GCA_964358745.1 uncultured Candidatus Saccharibacteria bacterium
ACTTCTCGGTTGCAAATAGAAATCAAAGAAAGGAAATAAACACTCAAATGTGCTCTACGCGGCCGGCAGAAGTTGCCCCTGCGCTATTTCTTCTTTGATTCAGGAGAGGGAGGAAACATCTCCTCTAGGTTGTGGCCTGATACAAACCAATTCTCCGCCGTTTCCACAGGTTTCCCATTCTTATCAAAAAGTGGTGTTTCCATTACTCTCCGATTTACATCTGAAACCTCTCGAAAATCGGTGGCGCTTAAAAAACCCTTGAAAAAGATGTAAGTCGGGACGGTAGCTCCAATGCCCGCGATGATCTTCTCCTCGGTGACATTGGGGTCTTGTTCCCGTGCCTTTTCGATCAATGCATTAAGAAGCGCATGGTGCATGATTCTTCCTTCTCCGTAAAACCCTTCTTTTTTTATCGAATCTATAAGTACGCAAAAGCACCGGAAGGCGCGCTGTTCCACTGGACCGGTAGTGCTGCGATGTGGGTCGTAAATAGATATATGGTCGTCATCAAAGGGAATTCCAAATGCTTCACAAACATCTCTCCGCACAGGCTCAAATTCTTGCACCTCTCGCCGTGCATCAATGGTCTTTTTCCCATGCAACTCCCTATTCAACGCGTCATCGGGATTGATAACCCGCACACGCTCTTCAACTTCATTAATGATGGAAAGAATACGGTCCTTGTACCCCAGCCTCTCGCTTTTGTTTGCAGGAACTTCAAATGAAAATTTCTTTTCCATGTTGTGTTCTTAAATATCCAACGTCGCCTTGGTGGCGTTACTTTGGATAAAGCTCTTGCGCGACGGGACGTCCTCACCCATGAGTATGTCAAAAATTTTGTCCGCTTCCTGCACATCCTGTATGTTTACCTTTTTGAGCGTTCTCCGTTCAGGGTCCATGGTGGTTTCCCAGAGTTCTTCCGGATTCATCTCACCAAGACCTTTGTAGCGCTGAATAGATACCCGAAGCTTTTTAGCTGGTTGGCTTTTTAGCTTTTTAGCTTCTGATGCGGACGACTCCTCGCCTTCAGTTTCAATACTTTCGCTTTCCTCACTAGTCTCGGTCTCCTCAAGTTCCTTGACTTCAATGCCTTCCTTTTTGAGAAAGCCGTTTTTCTCTTCCTCTGAGTAGAAATAGTACAGTTCCTTGCCGCGCTTCACCTTGTAGAGGGGTGGTTTCGCGATGTAGATATAGCCGCCGTCAATAAGCTGTCTGAAATAGCGGAAGAAAAGCGTCAGGAGAAGCGTGCGTATGTGCGCGCCGTCAACGTCCGCATCGGTCGCAATGATGATTTTGTGATAGCGCAATCTGGATATGTCAAAGCTGTCCGCGATGCCGGTGCCAAGCGCAATCACGAGCGCTTTTATTTCCGCGAACCCGAGTATCTTATCAAGACGAGCCCGTTCCACATTCAGAATCTTCCCTTTGAGCGGCAAAACCGCCTGCATGCGGCGATTGCGGCCTTGTTTTCCGCTACCTCCGGCGCTATCGCCTTCCACGAGAAAGAGTTCGGCTTCCTCCGCGTTTTTTGTCTCGCAATCTGCGAGTTTCCCCGGAAGCGTCATGCCTTCAAGCGCGCCCTTCCGAAGTACGCTGTCTTTCGCGGCCTTTGCCGCCTTGCGGGCTTTGAGCGCGAGAAGTACTTTGTTTACCATCGCGCGCGCGTCGTCGGGATTTTCCTCAAGAAAGGCCGCGAACGCATCGCCGAAAATCGCGGAAACCGCCGATTGGGCCTCCATGCTGCCGAGCTTCGCCTTAGTCTGGCCTTCAAATTGAATCTCGCGGAGTTTGACGGAGACGACCGCCGTGAGCCCTTCAAGCACGTCCTCGCCTGTAAAGTTCTCCTCGCTTTCCTTGATGTAGTTGTTCGTACGCGCGTAAGAGTTCAGCGTTCGCGTAAGCGCCGTCTTGAAGCCGGTCAGGTGCGTGCCGCCCTCGGCGTTGTAAATGTTGTTCGCGAAGGGCATGACGCGAGATGAAATGTCGTCCACATACTGCAGGGCTATCTCAACTCCCTCAACGCCGTCCGTCTTTTTTTCTGTGTAAAAGATGTTTTTATGCACCGGTTTGAAATGTTCGTTGTAGTGCTTCACGAGCGAAAGAAGGCCTCCTTCAAAGTAAAAAGTTTGCGACGGCGCTTCAAGGCCGAGTTCGCGGAAGTAGAACACGTCGGCGAGGTCGGGATTGGGGATGCCGCGCGCATCAATCGCGCTGATGCGGAGGCCTTTAACAAGATAGGCCTGCTGGCGCATGTGTGTTACCACGCGGTCAAAATCAAAGGTAATGCCTTCCTTAAAAATCTCGGCATCCGGCTCAAAGACGACAACCGTGCCGTGGAGGTCTGACTTGCCGATTTTTTTCACACGGGCTTTGGCTTTGCCCTGTTTGTACTCCTGATAGTAGACGCCGCCGTCGCGATGCACTACCACCTCGCAGTAAATGGAGAGCGCGTTCACAACGGATGCCCCGACGCCGTGGAGGCCTCCGGAAACTTTGTAGGACTCGCCGCCGAATTTGCCGCCGGCGTGAAGAGTCGTCATGATCGTCTCAAGGGCGGAAACTTTGGTCGCCTTGTGGATGTCAACCGGAACGCCGCGGCCGTTGTCTACGACGCGCACCCGGTTGTTCGGGAGGAGCGTAATCTCAATGTCATTGCAAAAACCGCCCATCGCCTCGTCGCGGGAGTTGTCAAAAATCTCGGTGATGAGGTGGTGAAGCCCATCCGGCCCAGTCGTGCCGATGTACATTCCGGGGCGTTTCCGAACCGGTTCCAGCCCCTTCAGAACGGTAATGGACGAGGCATCGTAGTGGTGACCGCTGCCGTTTTTCTTTGCTTTTTCCCCCTTACTAAAGGGGGCTGCCTTGGGGGGATTTTTTGTCTTCTTCTGGGACATTTTGATTTCTAAATAAACTCTAAGTTCTAAACTCTAAACTCTAAACAAACTCAAAGTTCAAAACTCAAAATTACAAATAAAACAGGCCATTTTTTGGCGCTTTTCCGACCCCATCAGTATACCAAACCAAAGCCCTTTTTGAAAGCTGATTTTGGACCAGAAAAGTGGATAAGAATCCGGTCTAACTATTGACTTATCATAGAAGATTTGTATAATAGTGCAGCGTGAGACTGGCAATTATAACTCTCGAAAAACAAGAAACTTGCTTGATAGGCTCTCGCATAAACAAAATTTTAGGGTAGCAATTATTAGCGGAAGGGCCCTAACTGATATAAAGGAAAGAGTCGGACTTAAAAACATTATTTATTCCGGTAACCATGGTTTACAAATAGAGGGGCCAAAGATTAAATATGAACCTAAGGTTTCTCTGGGGTATAAGCGGGTATTACAGCGAATAAAAACAGAACTCGCTGGTAAGTTTTCTAAAACAAAAGGCGTTTTCGTAGAAGATAAAGGCCTCTCTTTAACTCTGCATTTTAGGCTGGCTGACGAAAAACAGATACCCTCTATTAAAAC
>CAYHPP010000093.1:0-3463 GCA_964358745.1 uncultured Candidatus Saccharibacteria bacterium
GAGGCAAAGCTCAAGGAGGCGGGAATAAAATACATACGAGAGCAATCGCTTGCTCCTTCTTTTAAAGGCGAGCGGGAGGGGAGAAATGTGCCCGATTTCCTCATTGAGGGTATAATCATACTTGATGCTAAGGCGAAACGGGCTTGCACGAGAGAGGATTACTATCAGATGAAGCGATATCTTTCCTCTGCAAATCTACATTTAGGTATTTTGGTAAACTTTCAGGAGGAGCATCTGCACCAAAAACGGGTTCTTGGTTAATTCGCATATTCGAAACATTCGTGCGTTAATTCATAGCATTCGTATCATGCCCACCTCGGCAAAAGCTTCACAGGAGTTCGTCCAGATAAAGGAGATACGGGACGGCATCGTCATTTTGAAAGGCGGCGGCCTTCGGGCGGTCCTCATGACCTCGTCCATTAACTTCGCCCTGAAGTCCGAAGAAAACCAAATGGCGGTCATTGCCCAGTTCCAGAACTTCCTGAACTCGCTTGATTTCTCGGTGCAGATTGTCGTGCAGTCGCGGCGGTTTGACATCAAGCCCTACATCGCGCGGCTTGAGGAGCGCATACCCAATCAGAAAAACGAACTTCTCAGTCTGCAGACGCGCGAGTACATGGGATTCATCAAAAAATTCAGCGAGGAGACGAACATCATGAACAAGACGTTCTTCATCATCGTGCCGTACACGCCCGCCATTCTGGAAGTACAGACCGGCATTGAAAACATCGCCCTAAAGGTGAAGGAAGGGCTTGGGATAGGGAAACACGCGGAAGCGCGGCCCACGAAAGGATTTGAAGAGCACCGAACACAGCTGGAACAGCGGGTCATGGTTGTGGAGCAAGGACTTGTCAGAACAGGCATCAGGGTCGTCCAGCTCGGCACGGAGGAAGTCGTGGAGCTTTTCTACCAGCTCTTCAACCCGGGGGAGACGGAGAAAGCGGTTACTACCGCCTAACAAATACTAATCTGCGAATATATGCCAATGCAACTAATACCTACAATCAGGAAAATGGTTATGGAATAAATCCGAAATCCGAAGCACGAAATCCGAAATAAATTCAAATGGAGCAACATCCAAATTCAAAACCGTATGACCTGGAAGACAGGACGCTGGCCTTTGCGCGGGATGCACGCGAACTTATAAAGAAACTGCCTAAAACCATCGCAAACATTGAAGATTGCAAACAACTTGCCCGGGCTTCAGGCTCAATTGGGGCCAACTATATAGAGGCAAACGAAGCTATTAGTAAGAAAGACTTTACCTATCGTATTAAAATATGCAGAAAGGAATCGAAAGAATCGGTGTTTTGGCTCAAGCTCGCGGATGTGGGAGGTAAACAGGATCTTGAAACGGACCGCGCGCGTCTCATTGATGAAGGTAACCAATTGATGAAGATCTTCAGTGCTATTATGAGGAAAGGTTCTAAAGTTTAGCGTTTAATATTTGGTTAGTTATATATTGTTTCGGATTTCGGATTTCGTGCTTCGGATTTATAAATAGGTATTTGTGGATTGGTATGGATTAGTATTATTGGTATCTGTTATGAGCTTTTTAGACCTCTTCAAGAAGAAAAAAACGAATAGGGACATCACGGAGTTTTTGCCCGAGCAGATTTACCAGTCGGGCACGCTTGAACTGCAGGATGTCATCGCGCCGTCCGCCCTCAAAGTCGCTCCCAATTCCCTCAACATAAGCGGGAAAGTTACGAGGACTTTCTTCGTCATCTCCTACCCGCGGTTTCTCACCGAAGGATGGTTCGCTCCGGTCATCAACCTGGACAAAGTGTTTGACATCAGCATCTTCGTGCACCCGGTTGACACCGCCAAAGTGCTTCGCACCTTTGAGAAAAAAGTCGCCGAGGTGCAAAGCCAGATGGCGGATAGGGAGAAAAAAGGAATGGTACGGGACCCGATTCTTGAAACGGCGCACCAAGACCTTGAAAAACTGCGGGACGACCTCATTCAGTCGCAAGAGAAGCTTTTTGATGTCGGGATTTACATCACGATTTACGCGCAAACTGAAGGCGAGCTGGAAAAAATTGAGGGTGAGATAAAAACGATTCTGGAAAGCAAGCTGGTCATTCTGAAACCCGCGTACTTCCAGCAGGAACAGGGGTTCCGAAGCACCGCGCCGCTGGGGAACGACGAGCTTGCGGTGCACACCCGCCTCAACTCCTCTCCGCTCTCAAGCGCGTTCCCGTTCCTCTCTTTTGACCTTACCTCAAACAAGGGGCTCCTGTATGGCATCAACCGACACAACTCTTCGCTCGTGCTCTTTGACAGGTTCTCGCTTGAAAACTACAACTCCATCACGCTGGCCAAGTCAGGCGCGGGAAAAAGTTTTATGAGCAAGCTTGAGATTTTGCGCTCGCTCATGTTCGGAACGGAGGTGATTGTGCTTGACCCAGAACGGGAGTACGAATATCTCGCCGAAGCCGCAGGAGGGAAGCAGTTCAATATTTCTCTCAACTCCGAGCACCACATCAACCCGTTTGAACTAACGCCGCCGCGCGAAGATGAGTCGGCGGCGGATGTTCTGCGCACCAACATCATCAACCTCGTGGGGCTTTTCCGGATTCTCCTCGGCGGGCTCACTCCCGAAGAGGACGGCATCATTGACCTTGCCATCACCGAAACCTACGCCTTGAAAGACATTACGCCCGACTCCGATTTCACGAACATCAGCGCGCCGCTTCTCTCGGACTTTGAGCTGGTGCTCGCGGGAATAAAAGGAAGCGACTCATTAGTACAGCGCCTTTCCAAATACACCCGCGGCACCTGGGCGGGGTTCACCAACCAGCCGTCAAACGTGGATATCAATTCAAACTTCGTCGTCTTCTCGCTCCGCGACATGGAGGATGAGCTGAAGCCCGCGGCGATGTACATCGTCATGCACTTTATCTGGAACGCCATCCGAAAGGACTTGAAAAAGCGCCTGATGGTGATTGACGAAGCGTGGTGGATGATGAAGTCAGAGGACACGGCGTCGTTCCTCTTGGGGCTTGCGAAGCGCGGCCGCAAATATTACCTCGGAGTTTCAACTATTACGCAGGATGTGGACGACTTCCTAAAGTCCTCTTACGGATTCCCGATTCTTACGAACTCCTCCATGCAAATTCTCCTTAAGCAATCCCCGACGGTCATAGACAAATTGCAGGAGATTTTCAGTTTGACCGACGAGGAAAAGTACCTGCTTCTGGAGTCCGATGTCGGCGAGGGCTTGTTTTTCGTGGGGTTGAAACATATTGCCATCAAGGTCATCGCCTCCTACACCGAAGACCAAATTATCACCTCCGACCCATCGCAACTCCTCGCGATTAAGGCGGCAAAAGAGGAACTGCGGGCCGCAGAGGGAAGCAACTAGGCTCTAGGCATTAGGCGCTGGGCACTAGGAAGAAAATGTTGCGTAAGAAGTGCCCACGCTTCTGACCTAGAGCCTAAAGCCTAGTGCCTTCTTCAT
>CAYHPP010000094.1:0-3369 GCA_964358745.1 uncultured Candidatus Saccharibacteria bacterium
CGACGCGATTTTCAAGGCGCTCACCATGCCGCGCACCGAGCAACGCCGGCGCATGAAAAAGATGCGGGAAGCGGTGAAAAATTACAACATCTACCGCTGGGCCGCCGAGTTTATCAAAGCGGTCGCCGAACTCGGTTAAGGTATGCATGACATGAAGGAGTTTGGGAAACACTATGCAACGGTTTTACGGAAAATCAGGCGCGCTCGTGCATTGGTACTTCTCTTGGATTTCGACGGAACACTCTCCCCGATTGTGTCGCGCCCCGAAAACTCTTATCTCCCTGCGCAAACGCGTAGCATCCTGAAAGAACTGCTCCGCGCCCTGCCAATTTGCGTTATCACAGGCCGCGCTCTTCGCGTCATACAAAAAAAAGCGGATATCCGCGGCCTATGGTACGCCGCCAGCCACGGCCTTGAGTGGAACCTCGGGGGCACCTCGTCGGTTCACCGCGTGTCGCGTGCCGCGCTTCGCGATCTTGCGGACACGCGGGCAAAAGTGCGGAGGCTCAAAACCAAGTATCCACAGCTTATCAATGAGTACAAGCCATTTGCGGTTACTTTTCACTATCACCTTCTCCCAAAATCAGAGCTCAAATCATTTGCTCGAGACACACAAGCCCTTTTGGAAAAAATCGAGGGAAACCCAAAACTTCGAATGTTTCGCGACAAAAGGACTATTGACATCGCGCCCTCGTTCCGCGGGGAAAAAGGAAACGCGGCAAAATATGTCCTTCATCATCTCACAAAACAGGCGGGTATTCGCTTTCTACCGATCTATATCGGCGACAGTTCACCAGACGAAGATGCGTTTCGCGTGCTCAAGAGGGGAATCACAATCCGAGTCGGCAAGACGCGCGAAAGCGCGGCGCAGTACTACTTCAAAAGCCGGCGGGAAGTTCCCCAGTTTCTCCGGTGGCTGTCAACACATTACAACAGGGTGGGTAAAGTCTGGCACGCACGGGATTTCTAGCCGTCGCCATTGCATGCTAAAATATCCGCATGACTCCGTACTTTCTGTGGCATGCGGTTCTCGTGGTGTGCGCGTTTTGCGGACTTTCGCTCGCGACCTTCATTTATTTCAAGAAGCGGCTGCAGGCGCCGCTTGTCTGCCCCATCGGACACTCATGTGACCCCGTCGTGCATAGCGACTACTCGCGCTTCATGGGCATTCCTGTTGAGCTTCTCGGAATCATTTATTACACAATTATTGTCGCTGCCTATGCCGTGATGCTCGCGGCCCCTACACCTCACGGAGGTCTTCTCGGCGGATTACTTCTTGGCCTCTCCGGCATCGCCCTCCTTTTCTCGCTCTATCTCACGGCGGTGCAGGCCTTCATCCTCAAAGAATGGTGTACATGGTGCCTTATCTCCGCCGCTCTCTGCGCCTTCATATTCGCCATCGGATTGAAGTTATCGGGCATAAACTTCTCACTCTTCTTTTCCTTGTCTTCTCTGGAAGCTACGCGTTACCTGCCCGCCGAAGCCTTGGCGCAGGCGAGTATATTAAACGCTATACGCTAAAGTCATGCCCTCACCAAATAAAATCGAATGGCAGGCATACGACCGGGTTCCGCAAAAGAACGGCCCTGACTGGTATTGGGCGGTCAGTATCATCGCGCTTGCCATTGTGATAACATCCATCGTCTTAAACAATGTACTCTTCGCGGTGCTCATTGTGATAGCGACCATCGCGCTCTTCCTGCGCACGCTCCAGGAACCGCGGCCCATCGCGTACTCGCTCACGAATCGCGGACTGTGGATGAACAAAAATTTTCAACCGTTCACCACGCTGGAATCGTTCTGGGTGGAAGAACAGGAACCAACACTCATCTTAAAGTCTAAGGGGCTCATTGTTCCCCTCCTCGTTATTCCTCTTGAGAATACCGACCCTCAGGCGGTGCGGGAGTTCTTGCAGGACCATCTGCCGGAAGAGGAACAGCACGAACCGTTGTCAAAACGGATTATGGAATATTTGGGCTTCTAGAGCATGTTCCAAAACCCTATCGCAATCCCCGCCCGAGCCAAACGAGTCGCCAGCCCGACAGAGTCATTCTGGCGGGGCTCGTTCGGGCGGGCAAAGATTCGTGGTATTCGAGGAAAAAATGGCGCAGACGAGGGAGGTGTACACGCGTACTCCGACCGAGGATAAGCCACTTTTTTACCGAATACCACGAATCGACGATGCGAAATGGCTTCACTCGATAGCGCCGTGGTAGGGTTTTGGAACATGCTCTAGGGAAGCCCCACAGACTGACGCAGACACAACGATAAGTTGACAATGAGCCCCTAACAGGTAGGCTGAAGATTGCCGCAAGGTAGTTCCTACCTTAACTGTCCTTGGAGTGGCAGTCCCCGCCGCCGCTCTTTCATACAGTATCCTTCTAACCCTTCACCTCGGTTCCTCACCTTGAGTGAAGGGTGTTTTTTTGCACATACACAACTGACGTTTACCAATTGAACAATAGATGATAGGATTTAGTGCATAGTCTCCTATGAGAGGAAAACTATATGACAAGGAAATAAAGCGGGTGGTTGAGAAGTGGCGCGCGCGAGGTAAGAGTTACAGTGAAATCACTCGGCGTTTTGGTGTTCCTAAAAGTACTCTTTCATTTTGGCTGAACAAAAAATATGCAGGAGTATATCAGGACAGACGCCTTGAACACTTAGCAAAGGCAAGACCTCTTGCACTGGCGGCCATCCAAAAAAGAATAGAGCAAGAGAGGCTTGAAATTCGCAATAAGGTCGCTGCAGAGCTACAAACGTATCCGCTTGGCAATGTAGGACTGCAGAAGGCGGTACTCGCTTCTTTGTATTGGGCAGAAGGGTCAAAACATGGCAGAATCGCGGGACTTAAATTTGCAAATACTGATCACCAGCTTCTTAAGCTATTCCTCACTCTCCTCAGAAACTGCTTTCACCCCGACGAGGAAAAATTCCGGGTTGGATTGCATCTGCACTATTATCACAGCATCAAACAATGTAAGATCTTTTGGTCACGTCAGCTAGGAATTCCGGTGTCTCAATTCTGGAAACCATATATAAAGAAGCGCAGTGTGACAAAACGCTACCGGAAAGATTTTAAGGGTATTTGCTTTCTGTACCATTCTAACAGTAGGATTAGAAAAGAAATGCTAGAATTGGCTTCCCAGCTCTTACCGTACATGTAGACACATAAAAGAACCCCCATAGCTCAACGGATCGAGCACTTCCCTGCGGAGGAAGAGATAGAGGTTCAATTCCTCTTGGGGGTACCAGAAAGGAAAAATCAAGCAGTTTTGGTTCGCCTCGCTTGGTTCGACACTGCTCACCACAAGTCGCTCGGCGACTAATTTGTATTCAATTTTGGGGGTAAAAACGAATTCACGATTT
>CAYHPP010000095.1:0-3268 GCA_964358745.1 uncultured Candidatus Saccharibacteria bacterium
CTTTGAATTACGAAACTCCCCGGTTCTGTCATCCTCGCGAATGCGAGGATCCAGAATATGGCTTATTTGTTGGATCTGGATTCCCGCATCCGCGGGAATGACATCCTAAAATACTAGTTTCGTAATTCACAGTAGTAAGCTAGGAAGCTAATGAGCTAGCAAGCTATCTTAGTCGCCCTCCTCCCGCCCTCCCCATAAGAAATTTTAGCGTTTCTTCATTGGTTGTCAGCACGAGCGTTTCTTTGTCTATGAAGGCATAGAGGAAGATAAAACCCCCCTTCGGGCCGAATACCGCCCGCACATCTTTATTGCGCGCAACAATATCCTTGAAGACAAGCGTATGCTGAAGCACTTCGGCCGTCGTGCTGGATAGCGTTTCCACTAGTGCTCGCGGGGAAATGCCGAATAGCGGACCGATGTCGGAGAGCATGTCTTCCTCCCAAGCAAGCATGCCGGCAAAGGCGTGGTCATAAGAGGATACGCTCCAGAGTACAAACGGCTGGCCGCCCCTAAACCCATGTACGCCAAGCGTTGGTGTCGCGCCAAGAGCGCGCACGAGGGGTCCAGGGGCCGCCGTTTCAAGTTTCCCAAGAAGTTCCGCAGTGGTGATGGGCGCATTCCCAAGCGTAATAGGAATCGTGCGAAGTTCATTTTGCGGCACCGACAGCGTGTCAAGACGGTTTTGGAGCGTCTTGATAACTCCCGTCCGTCTTTCGTTCTCTCCAAGCAACACTCCGGCCGACGGCGGCACCTGCGTTTTCTCTTCGGGAGATACGGCCGTTTTTTCCTCGCTAAAGAAGAGGTAAAGCCCAGTGCCGGTCCCTACAAGGAACAGAAACACAACGGCAATCGGCAAAAGCGTTGCCGCGCGCCATTTCACGGACACAGGCAGGGCTTGTTCAATATGGAATACTTTTGAAGATTGGGGGGGCGGGGCGGGAGCCTCGGCCGCTTGCTTTTCCTGTACGGCACGCCGCTCGCTTTCTGCGATGGCGATGGTCGCTCTAGAGACCTGTTGCCGCTTCATCACTTCCTCCACATCACTCTGAAATGTTCGGATAGGCCTGAGTTCATCAGGCGGCCTTTGTGCCGGGTTTTGCTCTCCTTCCATGTGTCAAGTATATCGTATTTTGAGACCGATTTTAAATTTCGAATTTCGAATACCGAATATCGAAAACGACAGTCCTCTGTCGTTCCCGCGCATGCGGGAAACCAGTGTTTCTGGTTCCCCGTTTTCACGGGGATGACATCGGGAAATGTCATTTTCGAGATTCGAACTTGTATATTCGATATTTCATCAAACGGTCTTCCGTTTTATGAAGCTTGGGTCCGCATCTTTGATTGAGAGTTTGATGCGGCCGCGTTCATCAATGTCTTTGACGACGACCGGCACGCGATCTCCCACGCGGAGTACAGATTCGACGCGGTCAATACGGAACGGCGCGATTTCAGAAACGTGCACGAGGCCTTCTGTGTTGCCCTCGCCGAGCGCGACAAACGCGCCGAACTCAGCGATTTTCACCACCTCTCCTGTTGCCCGCTCTCCGCGCTTGTACTCGTGCGTCAGGGCTTCAATCACGGCAGCCGCTTTGTCGGCGCTTCCCTCTTTGCCGGAGATGAAAATGGTGCCATCTTCCTCAATATCAATCGCGTCAACGCCCGTTTTCTCCCTGATGCCGTTTATGGTTTTTCCTCCCGTGCCGATGACGAGGCCGATTTGGTCCTTCTTCACTTTTATCGTCACGATTTTGGGGGCGAGCGGAGAGATGTCGGGTCGGGGTGCCGCAATCTCTTTCCCAATAACATCGAGAATCTTGTATCGGGCCTGTTTCGCCTTTTCAAAAGCTTCAGCGAGAATTTGCACGGGGATACCCTCAACCTTCACATCCATCTGCACGGCCGTCACGCCGTTTCTTGTGCCTGCGACTTTGAAATCCATGTCTCCATGATGGTCCTCCGGCCCCTGAATATCCGTCAGGATTTTATATCGTTTATCCCGAGCGTAGTCGAGGGACATCATAAGTCCTGACGCGATTCCCGCGACTGGCGCGCTAATCGGCACGCCTCCGTCCATGAGAGCAATGGTAGAGCCGCACACGCTTCCCATTGACGTTGACCCGTTTGAAGCAAAGGCCTCGGAGACGATGCGGATTGTGTACGGGAACTTTTCCATGAGAGGAATCACGGGAAGCAGGGCCTTTTCCGCGAGCGCTCCGTGGCCGATCATTCGGCGATTTGTGGAACCGATGCGCCCGGTTTCTCCTGTTGAGAAGGGAGGGAAATTGTAGTGGTGAAGGAATCGTTTTTTACTTTCCTGTATCTCCATATTGTCAATAATCTGCGCGTCCCCCGGGCCGCCGAGGGTCAGCACCGAGAGAATGTGCGTTTGCCCCCGATAGAAGATTCCGGAACCGTGGAGAATTTTTGAAATGCCGCCGGCCTTTACGAAGAGCGGCCGGACCTCATCCATACCGCGCCCGTCCGGGCGGAGATTATGGTCAATCGCCTCATCGTGGATGAGCGTATTCACCTCATTCTCAAACAGACTGTCGGCAAGACTCGGTTTGTCGTTCGGAAATCGCTCTTTGGCAATCGCCATCCACTCCCCCTTCAGCTCATAGATGCGCGCGTTCCCCGCTTGACCGAAGACATATTCCTTCATGCGCGGAGTTATTTTTTCCGCGAACAAGGCTTTCAGCGTGTCAGGCGTTTCCGGCAGCGCGACCGTCTGTTTCTTTTTGCCGATTTCAGCGACGATTTTTTTCTGCCATGTTTGGAGCTTTTCAATTTCTCGGGACGCCTCTTCAAGGCCCGCGAGGGCAACGCCTTCCTGCACCTCGCGCCCCCCGACCTCAATCATATTGATGAGTCCGTCTTTGCCGCACGCGACCAAATCCATTTCAAACTCCGGATTCCCCTGGCGGTCCTTGTAGACGGGATTTATGATGAGGATATCAGCATCGCGAAGTTTCCCGATGCGTACGGCTGACACTGGGCCGTTCCAGGGAATGTCGGAAACGCCAAGAGCGAGCGAGGCGCCGATAACTGCGAGTATGTCGGGGTCATCCTCGTCTATGGAAAGAATGGTCACGACCACCTGCACGTCGCGGCGCATCCGCTGGTCAAAAAGCGGCCTAATAGTTCGGTCTACAATTCGCCCTGAAAGCACCGCTTCATCAGTCGGTCTTCCTTCCCTTCTGATGAATCGCGAGCCCAAAATCTCCCCGGCGGCGTAAAAGCGCTCCTCGTAATCAACCGTGAGCGGGAA
>CAYHPP010000096.1:0-3164 GCA_964358745.1 uncultured Candidatus Saccharibacteria bacterium
GCCGTTCCACATTTTCAAGTCCGCAAAGACCGAGCGGCCAAACGCGGCGATGTTCGCAATAGCGGTCCGAATGCCATGCAGGAGCAGATAATCGAGGTTGACCTTGAACCCGAAATCACCCCGCACTGCCGTAAGCGACTCAGCCATCCCGAGTGTCTCTGCCTCTTTCTTGTTCAACCCATCGAGTGCGACCCAAAGGAATGCACTCATATCGTGCCTCCTTTCTCAACCCGCTTCAATCCCCGAGCAGCCTGCCACCCAAGGGGGTCCTTGAGAAAGTCCCGATACTTTTGAGTCAGCTCACGTGGGTGCGTCCCTGCCTCCTCTGCCGTATCAAGAAGCTCTCCGAGCGTAAAGAGATACACCATCTCCATATGGGCCTCTTTGAGCGCCACCAACGCACGAGGGTTGTTGTAGAACAGAATGCACGCGGCATGCGTCACCGCGTACCCAAGCTCGCGAAGGAGGAGAGCACTGTGACAGCTTGTCTCGGAAAAGTTGACGAGTTCCTCAACGACGAGACCGTTGTGCCCCGTCAAAATGAGATGATTCACAAGTCCCGTGATGCGCTCCTTTTGACCTCCCTTCTTGCGCGATTCGCGGATATACAGATAGGGCACTTCGCGGCCCAAGTGCCCATCGAGTGCCTTGGCGATTTCCCATCCCGGGATGACTCCACCCGTCACATTGCCAGCCACAAAGTTGACGTGAGGAGCCGCGGCCGCCACCTTTTCCGCCGTGGCTTGATTCAACTGGATGAATAACGGTTTGTGGCTTACCAGTCCTTTGACCGAGATGTATCCGGGACCCCAGTTCCCCGAAGCGTAGAGAAACGGCTCCGCCCCGTCATCAACGTCGCGGATTTCCATCGCTCCGGCTTGCAGGACTGCGAGCCTTAGAAGTTTCGTATTTAACATGCATCACCTTTTGGTTGTTTTTGCGTTTGATTGCAACATTCTCTGGAAATACGTCTGCCAAAGAACCCACTACCACAAATCTAGCTGATTGGGTTTAGTAAGTCAACAGTCGGGCCTTTATATCATATCCACTTTATATCCAGTCGTGCAGCACTATGCGCATAAAGATAGCGGCGCACATCTTTTTTCTCCTCACTATCCTCTACTATTATCTACTAACTACTTGCTCCTCATTGTATCTCATACACCACATCTTTCCTTTCAACCACCACACGCCAATGGTTGCGTTTCGCATGCGCGTAGAGTTTCGCGTTCGGGTTGAAGCAAATGGGCGTCTCCACAAGCTCCAGAAATGGAATGTCGCTTTCGGTGTCCCCCACCCCGACCGAGCCCTTGAGCGTAAGCCCTTCCCTCACAACCGCGCGCTTTAGCGTCACGGCCTTGTTCATAATGAGGTGCTCATCTATCACCTTGCCGGTGAATTTATCGGAGGGCCCGGTCTCAAAGAGCATGCCGTAGACTTTGTTGAATCCGACTCGCTTGCAGAAGTGGTCAAGAATGCTTTTGGGAGAGTGGGAAATCGCAAGCAGGTAGTAGCCGCGCTTTTTTAAGTTCTTGATGAGGTCGCGCGTAAAGCGATAGACCCGGTCCTTCTGCTCCGCCACCACCTCTTCGGCTACGCGGGTAAACTCTTTGTACTCCACGCCTTTGATGTTGCGATGAAAGGCTCTAATCACGCCCGCGACATAGTCTTCGTAATGGCCTTTGCGATCAAGCCACGCGAGCTTTTCGCGCGTAAACTCGGCCGCTGCCGATTTCGGAAAAACGTCCTCCTCCACCAAGCGGTTGACGAGTTCAATCGTAAGCGACGAGCGGAAAATGGTTCCGTCAATATCGAAAATCGCGACTTTACGCATGCCACGATGTTAATACACGGGTGGTATGAATGCAACGACAACAGAGACATCTGGTGAAGTCGCGATTTTCAACCGTTAACTATTAACGGTTAACTGTTAACAGTCAAAAGTTGAAAGTCAGAAATTGTTTCGCCTAGAGCGAAACAATTGCTTCCCACGGCAGTCCTTTCTTCCCAAAATGCCCATACGACGCTGTTTGGAGATACCACGGCTTCCTAAGGTCAAGCCGCTCAATGATGGCGAGCGGGCGGAAGTCAAAATGTTTTCGGACGAGCGAGGCGAGGCTCCGTCCCTTCTCGTCAATCGCGTGCACCATGAGGGGTTCAATGTGCCCGATGGCGTAGGCGACCGAGACAAGGCAGTCCTTCGCGTAGCCGTTCGCGACGATGTTTTTTGCCGCGAACCGCGCCATGTAGGCCGCCGAGCGGTCCACCTTCGTGAGGTCCTTCCCCGAAAACGCGCCGCCGCCGTGGCAGATGAGTCCGCCGTAGGTATCAACCATAATCTTGCGGCCGGTGAGTCCCGTGTCAGCTTCAAAACCGCCGAGTTCAAACACGCCGGTTGGATTGACGAGTACCTCAACGCCCTTGAGTCCGTCAAGCACCGGTTTTATGATTTTCTCGGTCACGGTCTTTCTAATGTCCTCCTGATGCACGCCCTTTTCATGCTGGGTGGAGATGAGCGCTTTCGTCAATTTCCCTTCTTCAAAAGTAATCTGCGTTTTGCCGTCGGGCTTGAGCCACTTAATCTGCTTTTTTTCGCGAGCTTCCTGCAGGCGTTTCGCGAGCTTGTGCACGAGGACGACGCCTGTGGGAAGGTACTCTTTCGTTTCTTTCGTTGCAAATCCGTACATGATGCCCTGGTCCCCCGCCCCGCCGGTGTTCACGCCCTGCGCAATATCGGGCGACTGCGTCACGATGTAAACCTCAACCTTGAGGTCATTTCCATAGCCGATGTCCCTATAAAGCTTCCGCGCAATTTTCTCGTAGGGCACATAGGCGGTCGTCGTAATTTCTCCGCCAATAACGAGGTGCCCATGGCTGCCGAAGGTTTCAACGGCAACGCGGCTCATGGGGTCCTGCCGCAGGCATTCATCTAAAATGGCGTCTGAAATCTGGTCGCACACCTTGTCCGGATGACCATTGGTAACGCTTTCCACCGTGTACGTTTGCCGGTCGTGTATATGCATACGCTTCGCTATCATGATACCAATATACCTGCCCGTGCGTCCGCGCAGGCGGGCGAATTGGTACGAATGATACTAATTAAATACTAATAAAAGCACTTCGTCTTATATAAGCTCCTCGGCTCGGAAATGGAAGCTCAAGGC
>CAYHPP010000097.1:0-3155 GCA_964358745.1 uncultured Candidatus Saccharibacteria bacterium
GCACCTTCTTGACCATGTGCTATCATCGGCAATGGCAGGCGCATAACCGGCGCATGTAGCATTTTTTGGGCTTAATGGTACTTTTGTAAGGCTGGAATGCTACACTGATGTTTTAATAGTTAATGTGCGACCTATGAAAAAATCTCTCGTTATCTTTGGACTGGCGCTGCTTATGGCATTTCCAGTCGGCGCGGCTACTCCGCTTACGGGGAAAATCATTGCTCTTGATGCTGGGCACGGCGGCGGGGAGACAGGTGCGGTTGGCGTTTGTAATGGGGTAGAGGTCATTGAGGCGGATGTGAACGCGGCGGTGCGGGCTGCACTGAAGACTCTCATTGAGACTGGAGAGGGGGTCGTGCACGAAGTCGTCCGGCTCTCATCACGACAAGACCGCGTCGCGGATGCGGAGTCGGCCGGCTCGGACGTACTCATTTCCATTCACCACAACGGCTCGTCAAACACTTCTGCGGATTACACCCAGAGTTTCGTGACGCAACGGAACGACAAGGTCTTCGCCGGCTACATTCACCCATCCATCGTGAGTGCGCTCGGGCTTCCCGACAAAGGTATCAAGAGCGACGGCTACGGCATGACGGTGTACGGCTCACTCCCCGGGATTTTGACGGAGTCGTATTTCATCACCGATACGGACGAGGCGTGCGATTTTCTCGCGTACCAGAGCGGCGCGACAAACACCCGCGTGCACAGGGAAGCGCAGGCGATGTATGACGGCCTGCTCGCGTATTTTTCGGCGACCCCCGGAGGCGGCAAGGGGAGAAACAAGTAAGATGCGTTCGGAGAATCAGATGCTCCAAAGCCAGGCACAAACATCGCTCCGCCAGGAGCGGAGCGATGTTTGTAAAAATGGAGATGGCGCGAATTGAACGCGCGTGCACATAAGTGTTTCAAACGAAATCTACAAAGTATAGGATGCTTAATCCGCCCGAGGGCGGCTTTAGGCATATCGTGCTCAAAGCAGCCGAAACGCCGATATGCTGAGCTTCGCAAGTTCAGGAGAGAGTCGAAGCGGCCTTTCTCCAGAATCCGAATGTATTACGCCTACGTATCCCTATCGGATGTCGGGAAGATAGACGCCGCTTACGCCGAAGCGTACGCGAAAGCGAGTCCGCGTTCGCCGAAATACGGCGAGACAATAGACTTGGCTTTTGAAATTAAGTTTTTGGCACTTAATTGTTTCCAGAAGTTTAAGGAGGTTTTGGAATACTCCACTTTGCTTGCTTGAAGACAGGTTACATGTCTATGCCTGTCATCCCCGTATAAAACTAGGCCCTAGGAAACTAGGCCCTAGGCGCTAGGAAGAAAAGTCTTAATTCTTACCTAGAGCCTAACGCCTAAAGCCTAGCGCCTGTCTTTTTTCAAGGTTCTTTCATCTCGCGGCGGAGGTCGCGCTCGGTGTCGCGCTTTTTGATTGCCTCGCGCTTATCAAACTTTTTCTTGCCGCGCGCGACTGCTATGGCAATCTTCAATTTTCGGCCCTTATTGTACACTAAAAGCGGCACGATTGTCAAACCTTTTTTGGCTTCGGCTCCGGCAAGCGCAGCAATTTCCTTCTTCGTGAGGAGGAGCTTCCGATGCCGCCGCTCGTCAAAGTCTTTCGGCGCGTTCTTTGGCTGGTAGGCCGGGATGTAGGCGCCGACCAGAAATGCTTCGCTGCCACGGACAATCACATAGGAGCCCTCAAGCGAGCCGAGTTTCCCTCGGAGCGCTTTCACCTCAAAGCCAAAAAGCTCGATACCGGCTTCGAGTTTTTCCAGGAATTCGTAGTTGAATGAGGCCTTTCGGTTTTCAAGCAGCATAGACATATAGTAGCAAATTTTTTACTTATCATCTCCATGACTTTTCTCATGCCATTTAGCAATAGTATACACGTGTACACTATTGCTAAATTGAATGTGGAGACCATCTTCGAAGTAAAAATGTAATTCACTTGTTCTTACCAACTAAGCGAGTATATGCTTTGGGAAGACCTTGGGAGGCGCGACGGCGCCGAACAGAGAAAATGTTCAGGAGAACATTTTCACATCTCCCCAAAGAATATGCGAGCGACCTTTTCTTCCCAAAAGGAGGCAACTGATGTAGAATCGCTGTGCTATGGCGCCGCTCAAAGACGATGTAAAAAAGGTGCGGGAACAAGGGAGGAAAGTATTCAAGTCACTTTCCCAGAGAAACACGAAGGGTAACCCTCCGCCGCAGGGGCCGTGGCGTGAGTTCTGGAACAAGGCCGCGAGCGTCTTGTTCATCTTTCTCGTGCTCATGACGCTCTACTCGTTTATCTCCGAGAGCCGGTCGGTGGCTTCCGAGATTCCCATTTCAGAGGTTGCGGCAGATATTGTTCGCGGCGACGTCGGCGAGATTAAAGTATCGGGGGAGTCACTCTCGGTCGTCTACGCAAAAGGAAATATTGAAAAGAAATCGCAGAAGGAACCCGGCGTCGCGCTGTCGCAGACACTCGTGAACTATGGCGTGCCTCCCGAGAAACTGCAGGCCATCAAAATTTCCGTTGAGAAAGAAAGCGGTCTCGCGTATTGGTTCCTAAATCTCGCTCCGTTCATCATTCCGATTCTTTTTATCGCCGTTTTCATCTGGTTTCTGACGCGGCAGGTCAAGGGCGCCGGCATGCAGGCATTCACCTTTGGGCAGTCAAAGCCCCGCATCATCTTCCCGACGGACAAAAAGCAGAAAGTTACGTTTAAAGACGTTGCTGGCGTGAAGGAGGCGAAACAGGAGCTTGTGGAAATCGTTGACTTTCTGAAAAATCCCAAGAAGTTCTTGGACATCGGAGCGGAAATCCCCAAGGGCGTACTTCTCATGGGCGCGTCCGGAACCGGGAAGACGCTCCTCGCGCGCGCGGTCGCGGGGGAAGCGGGTGTGCCGTTTTTCTCAATTTCCGGCTCGGAGTTCGTGGAGCTTTTTGTGGGTGTGGGCGCAAGCCGAGTGAGGGACCTCTTCAAGCTCGCGAAACAAGCAGCGCCGGCAATCGTTTTCATTGATGAGATTGACGCGGTCGGGCGCGTGCGCGGCACCGGAGTCGGCGGCGGGAACGATGAACGCGAGCAGACGCTCAACCAGATACTCGTTGAGATGGACGGGTTTGAACAGCATGACAAGGTAATCGTGATGGCCGCAACGAATCG
>CAYHPP010000098.1:0-3137 GCA_964358745.1 uncultured Candidatus Saccharibacteria bacterium
ATAATCAGCGAGAGGCCGTCGCCCTCATCCAACCTCACCATCCGCCAAGTTGTTTTAGTTATACCGGCCATAGATATTTGATCACTTCGAACACCAGGTTCCCTAGCCCAACGAGTACTGCTACCCAAGCGGCTAGAACTCCGTATTTGGTGAGCTTATTGAGAGCTTCCGCGAGTTTCGTTGAGGATTCACTAGAGCTTTCCAGATTTTTGTTAAGTCTTTCTAAATTTGCCTCGACTTTCTGAACACCGCTTGTTGAAAACAAGGAAAAAGGGTTTCTAGAGAAATATGAGGTAAGCGCTTCTAGAAATTTTTCCTCCTTTTCCTCGCGCGTAGGTTCTCGATACGCTTCACCGTACTCATCTAATTTTTGGTAGTTATTCATGTGCTAATTTTCGCTTATTTTCATCATATTTTCGACTTTTACACACCCCCTTGATACCAAGCGCGTAGTATGCTATAGTGTACTTGTAAGCATCGGCTTGCACGGATTTTGATCGAGGCCCGTCCCGCAAGGGGCGGGCCTTTGATATTTACCGCCTGCGGAAACGATCCATATTAAGCCGGTATTCAAAGTCATCCGCGTACAGAACTTCCTCGACCACTCCACCGCGCTTCGCATCAATAACTTCGCGACCAATATGGCCGCGGGCACTCATGACGATCGCCTGCTTACCATACTCCTCTTTAAGGTAACGGAGCGCTGTGACGAGATCCCCATCGCCAGAAAACAACACAATGGTGTCGTAGTTATCCCGCTCACGAATGAGATCAACGGCCATTTCGACATCCAGATCACATTTCTTTTCAAAGCCGTGCACACTGTCTGGACTGCGTATATACTTAACGCGCTTCTCAATGACTTCAAATCCGTTGAGCTTCGCCGTGCGTAGCATGTAGGTCGACCATTCGGTGAGTGTCTCTGATTTCTCGCTCGAACCGAAGTCGGCACCATAGTAGAACCGGCGTAAAAAGCGATGTCCGTAAGAGAAATTCCTTACCAGAACTGCAAGTTCTCGAATACCAACCCGCCATCCGAGACCGAGCTTCCACTTCTCGACATTCCCGAAATCGACAATCACTATCGTCCGCTCGCGGCGTGGCGCATGGCTCTCAAGGTATTGTTTGATTTTTTCCGGAGTCATACACCAAGTTTTTTAAGATTCGCCGTGATTCGTTCTTCAAGCTCATCACCCTTTTTGAACGCATCTTTGAGCTCCGTCGAAAGCTTTTGCATCTTCGCCTCAAATGGCACGCCATCATCCACTTCATCGGCAAGTCCAACGTACCGACCTGGCGTAAGTACGAATCCCGCTTTTTCAATTTCCTCTTTTTTCGCCGCTTTACAGAAGCCCAAAATGTCTTTATACTCCGGCGCGCCCTTATCCCCACGCCACGCCCGGACAGTTTCTGTTATTTTGCGGATATGCTCATCGGTAAAGACAACTTGCTTGCGGGATATCGCCTCAAACTGTTCTCGCGCGTCAATAAAGAGCGTTTCTCCTTGGCGGTTGCGGAAGCGGTCGCCTTTTTTATTCTTCGCCACAAACCAGAGCGACACCGGCAACGCGACGTTGTAGAAGAGCTTCGGTGGACATGCGACAATAACATCGATAAGGTCAGCTTCAATAATCTTCTTGCGAATCTCACCCTCCCGCCCTGAAACAGCGAGTGCGCCATTTGCCATTACAAACCCAGCCATGCCGTTTGGCGCAAGGTGGTGGGCGAAGTGCTGAATCCACATGAAGTTGGCGCTTGAGGCAGGAGGCGTGCCATACTTGAGACGCGGGTCATTCTCGCTTAAACGATTCGGTTCCCACTCCGCATTGAAAGGAGGATTTGCCAACACAAAATCAGCGCGCAAGTCAGAGAATTTGTCATCGTAATATGAATTGCCGACTTCTATTTGCCCGAAGATGCCACGGATAGCGAGGTTCATCTTGCAGAGACGCCATGTGGTTGTGTTGCTCTCTTGGCCGGATACCGCGAGATGGGCCGCGTCTTTACCGTGCGCTTTGAGATATGCGCTCGCCTGCACGAACATACCACCACTCCCTGCGGCCGGATCAAAGATGCGTGCGTTCTCATAGGGCTCAAGGATTTCCACGATGAGCCGAACAATGGAGCGCGGCGTAAAAAATTCACCTCCGCGCTTGCCTTCGGCTGAAGCGAATTGTCCTAGGAAGTATTCATACACGCGGCCGAGCATATCTTTTTCGTGATCGATGTCGTGGTTGAATTTGATTCGAGAGAAAATGTTCACGAGTTCACCGAGCACATTGCTCTCAAGCGGCGTGCGGGTGAAAATCTTCGGCAACACGCCTTTCAGCTGTTTTATATTCTCCTCTTCAACGGCCGCCATTGCCTCATCAATGTACTTGCCGATATCGTGGTGCATCGCGCGTTCGCGCAAATGTTCCCAACGCGATTTCTCGGGGATATAAAAGACACCCGCACTGCGGTAGGAGTCCCGATTCTCAAGAATTATCGCGCGGGACTTCTCATCGGCAATATACTGTTCCTTGTCTTTCGGATCAGCAAGACGTTTTTCCAATTCCACGCGGCGCAGGTAAAATGCGTCGGACACGTACTTCAAAAAGAGGAGCCCGAGAACGACGTGCTTATACTCACCGGCATCAATGTTGCCGCGCAGTCTATCCGCCGCATTCCAGAGTTCTTTTTCAAAATCAATATCCTTGTGCTTCTGCGTACCGGCCCGAATTACACTATCTGCCGCCTCTTTCTGTGTCGCCTGGATACGCTCCTGCATCGCCTTGGGAAGGGCGTCAATTTCATACAGAAAACCAGCCCCGACTTTCTTGATACGAAGCCGCTCCTCGCCCTTGAGCATCTTTTGGACTGCTTGGCGGGTAACACCAAAAGTCCGGGCGAGGTCAGTTATCGAAATGTGGCCTTTTATTGCCATATTAATCACTTTACTCCCGTTTCCGAATTTGTCAAGTTGTCATCTAGCAACCGGTATTTTTATACCCTGTTAGCGGGCTGGTTTGAGGTACACTCCTGTGCAGCCGACGGCGGGTTCAAAAAATGCCAAAAACGGGTTTCTGGATCCCCGCCTGCGCGTGGATGACAGACGAGTTATTGGTTGATTACCCCGCCATTAACTGGACGAGCCG
>CAYHPP010000099.1:0-3070 GCA_964358745.1 uncultured Candidatus Saccharibacteria bacterium
ATCGAGCACTTCCCTGCGGAGGAAGAGATAGAGGTTCAATTCCTCTTGGGGGTACAGCGAAAAGAAATGAAACCATCCATCAAAATTGGTGTGAACGTCTTTGTGATAAGAGACGGGAAGCTTCTGCTCGGAAAGAGAAAAAACGCACATGGCCAGGGCATGTGGGGGTTGCCTGGTGGACATCTTGAGTATGGGGAAAAGCTCCATGAAACCGCATTTCGAGAACTGCGAGAAGAAACAGGCCTGTCTGCAAATGAAATGAGGTTTATTGGCGTTGCAAACAACGTCAGAGATACCGACGAGGAACACTATCTGCAAATCGGTTTTCAAGCAGAAGGCGTTCGCGGAGAACCAGCACTCTGCGAGCCGGAACGATGCGAGAAGTGGGACTGGTGGGTGCTGGATAAACTGCCCCAAGAGATATTCCCGCCTCATCGCGGTTTGCTTGAACTGTTTAGACACAGGACCGCTTACGCATAACAAAAACCGCCTCTCGGCGGTTTTGTGCGGTTCTTTCCGGGGTTTACTTGGTTCTCGCGATGAGTTTAACGAGGCGGGACTTCTTTCGGTCGGCGGCTCCTTCTTTTATGGTGTGCTCCTTGGCCGCCTTGTCGTAGGCCTTGTAGGCAAGCGGGAGAAGTTTCTTCGCCTCATCTATCTTCTTCTCCGCAACAAGCTTTTTGATGTTTTTGACCACGCGATCAATCGCGGTTTTGCGGCGCAGGTTGAACACCCGCTTTTTAAGCGAACTTCGGTAAGCTTTTTTGGCTGAACTCGTTATTGCCATAGGTTAGGCGCTAGGCGCTAGGGTTTAGGCACTAGGGCAAAGCACAAAAAGAGTAGCAGATGTAGCCGTAAAAGGCAATTTCTCTTTTTCTTTTCCTAAAGCCTAGTGCCTAATGCCAGAACTCATTTCAAAACCTATCGCAATCCCCGCCCGAGCCGAACGAGTCGGCTCGTTCGGGCGGGCAAAGATTCGTGGGATTCGAGGAAAAGACGGTGAAGACGAGGGAGGTGTACACCAGTACTCCGACCGAGGATGAAGCGTTTTTTACCGAAGCTGACACGGCGACGATGCGAAATGGCTTCAACTAATAATGCCATGGTAGGTTTTGAAATGAGTTCGAGTGCCTATATACTATTACTATGATTTCATATCTTTCGGGCATGGTTGCAGAAAAAAGCGCGCGATTTGTCATTCTTGAAGCGGGCGGCGTGGGATATCGGGTGTTTGCGACCGGAGAGGTACTTCGCCGACTCAAAGTGGGAGCGGCCGCCAAACTCCGCACGCATCATGCGGTGCGCGAAGACGCGGAGGAATTGTACGGATTTCTTGAACCGGAAGACCTGAAGCTGTTTGAACTCTTGCTGGGCGTTCCGGGCATCGGTCCAAAAACCGCGCTGAACATCTTGAACGTCGCGACGCCCGACACTTTGCGCCGTTCCATTACCTCCGGCGAAACTGCTTATCTCACAAAAATTGGCGGCATTGGAAAGAAAACGGCGGACAAAATCATTCTTGAGTTGCGAGAAAAGCTGGGAGCGGGAGAAGGAGGCACGACGCTTAAAGAAGAAGTGGATGCGCTGGAGGCGCTCAAAACGCTCGGTTACTCCCACGATGAATCGCGCGAAGCGCTCCGCGCTATTTCGAAAGACATCACCGGCACGAGCGAGCGCGTGAAGCATGCGCTCAAAACACTCGGAAGATGATGATTGACATCGTCTATACAACTGCTATACTGATGTTACTATTAGTTTATAGTCTTTTATGAACTCACTTATCACGGTGCGGGTTGATTCGAAAACAAAAAAAGCCGCGCAAAAAACGCTCGGGGAGCTTGGACTTGACCTTTCTTCCGGCGTAAAGATGTTTCTGGAGCAGGTGGTAGAAACAGAATCCATACCTTTTATTGCAGCGACACGACAAGGGCATAAACTACGACATTGGAAACTCTACAAAAAGGAAATCGAATGGGCAAAAAAACACGGAAAACGGTATGAGACAGCGGAGGAGATGTTCGCGGATATTTTCAAAAAATAGAAACACCGGTGATGTACAAGATAACCTACTCGAAGAAAGCCCAAAAATCCTTGAAAAGGCTTTACCGCTCGGGTAATTTCGATGAAGTTGAGACTGCTTTGATAGTAAACAGACTCGCCGCGGGTGAGATACTCGAAGCGCGTTATAGAAACCACTCTCTTCAAGGTGAATACGCCAATTGTTTTGAGTGTCACGTCAAAAGCGACCTCCTGCTCATTTATGAAATTGATAAAATAGAAGAAATGCTCACTGTCGTTGATATGGGAAGCCATTCCGATTTATTCAGATAGAATGCGCGCAAGCGCCTGAACGAGTCTGTTATTCTCTTCTCCCCCACGGGAAGCGATGCGTACAAATTCGCCCGAAAGGCCGACTTTGTCGTAGCAGGTGCGGATGTAGATGCCGTGCTTCACAAGGAGGCGCACCATGAGGTCGTCCGCGCACGAACCGTTCATAAGCTCTAGAAGGAACATGTTGGCTCTGCTTGTATACGCTTTCATTCCCGAGATTCTTGAAAGCTTGGAGAAGAACTCATCGCGCTCGCGTATGGCGCGCAATCTCGCCCGCTCGTACTCTCTCATAAACACCGCATCGTCCAAGAGACCGAGAAAGTATTCGCCGAACCCGGAGACATTCCACAAATACCCGCGCCGAAGAAGCGCTGCGATCCGCTTCTCCGACATAACCGCGTATCCGAGCCGAAGCCCGGCGATGCCGAAATCCCTTGAGAGGCTTTTGATGACTATGAGGTTTGGATATGTTTTGACAAAACGGCTCGCGCTATACATCTGTTCCCCGGCAAAATGGGCAAAACTCTCGTCCACCGCGACCGTCGGTACGCGGCACAGCGCTTGTAGAAGCGCGCGCAGTTTAACGTGGTTTATATACCCCCCATCGGGATTGTTGGGGTTGATAATCACAACGGTATCCGGCTTTTCCTTGCGGACATTCGCAATAAAATTATTCGGACTTAAGGTAAATTGCTTCCCTTTCTGAAGTTTATGGTGAAGTATCTTTACACCCTTCGGG
>CAYHPP010000100.1:0-2993 GCA_964358745.1 uncultured Candidatus Saccharibacteria bacterium
TCGGACATAAGTTTAGAAAGGTTGCTGTTTCCGAGGATTCTCTCTACCTGGCTTATGAGGATTCCCGCCGTGAGGTTGCTTTCCTCAAGGATGTCGGCGGCCCCGTTTTCGGCGTAGGCGTAGGCATTTTCGCGCTGGTGGTCTCCGCTTGATTCGGCAAGAGGAACGAGAAGTGAGGGTTTCCCCCACGCGGCGATTTCAAAAATCATGGAACCCGCTCTTGAAATCACCAGGTGAGAAAGCCTCCCCGCAGATGAAAGTGCTGACGATGAGAGATAGCCGAACGGATGGTACCGACTCTTCCAAGGACTCTCCTGAAGCGATACCCTGGCGCGCGCGGTGATGTCAGCGATGTTGTCGCGCCCGGTCTGGTGAATAACCTCATAGCGGGAAAGAAGCTCCGGAAGCGCCCTAAAAAGCGCCTCGTTCAAAGCAACGGAGCCAAGTGACCCGCCGACGACAAGAATGACTCTCGTGTCCCTCTCAAGTTCGAACACGGAGCGACTAATCGGAGAGTTCAAAAGAAGCGCTTTTCTGATCGGATTCCCCGTGTGGGCAATGCGCCCTCCCGGAAATGCTTTTACCGCCTCTTGAAAAGAAACCGCGATGCGGTCGGCGAATTTTCCGGCCCACAGTGAGACGCGACCGGGAACGGCATCGGATTCGTGTATGAACACCGGGATTCTCCAAAGTCGCGCGGCAAAAAGCGCCGGAAAGCTTCCATACCCTCCCTTCCCTACCACAATATCCGGATATATCTTAAACATAAGAAACGAAGCCTTGAATAGGGCGCGAACCGTCCTAAAAGCATCGGGAATGTTCTTCCATGATGCATACCTGCGGAATTTGCCGGTCAAAACGGGAATAAACGCAATTTCGTTCTCAAACAGAAGCCCTTCATCGTATGGGTCCGGAGCCATGAAGAAAAGCTGCGGCGCAACGAGCCGCTCTTCTTTTGAGATGGCGCGTATTTCCTCTGCAATTGAGATAATCGGGTAGAAATGCCCGCCCGACCCGCCGCCAGTGAATAAAATCTTCATAGCTTTCTAGCTTATTAGCTTTCTAGCTTATTAGCTTTCTAGCCTCTGCAAAAGATGTCTGGCTAGCAAGCTAGGTAGCTAAAAAGCTAAGCAGCTGATTTCTGATATCTGGAAATATTAAGCAATATCCCCGCCTCCGCGAGCGTGATAACGAGCGCGGTGCCGCCGTGGCTTACG
Organism: uncultured Candidatus Saccharibacteria bacterium; assembly: GCA_964358745.1. Taxonomy (GTDB): domain Bacteria; phylum Patescibacteriota; class Minisyncoccia; order Phycocordibacterales; family UBA10002; genus UBA10002. The sequence continues at coordinate 1,218 of CAYHPP010000100.1, forward strand.
AACGCGAGCGGCAGGCCCGAAAGAGGAATAATCCCCAGCATGGAGGCAATGTTCATGAATGCGGACGCGCCTATGAGTATAACAATACCGGTTGAGAGGAGTCCACTAAACATATCCGGCGAGCGAGAGGCGATGCGCAAGCCGCGCAGAATAAAGGCGAGGAGAAGAATGATGAGAAGCGCCCCTCCTATAAAGCCGAATTCCTCCGCGGCGACGGCAAAAATTGAGTCTCCTATCGGCTCGGGGAGATACGAGAATTTCTGCACGCTCTGCCCGAATCCTTTTCCGCTGAATTCTCCTGAACCGATGGCAATGAGCGACTGTTTAATCTGCCACCCGGCGCCCTGCGGGTCGGCGGCGGGATGTATAAAAGTCATAACGCGTTCTTTGATGTACGGACGCGAGAAAACGAGCGCGCCGAGACCGACAAGCGCGATGAGGCCGATAATAAGAAGATGCCGGGCGCTTCCTCCGGCTGCGGCAAACATCGCGACAAGGGCAAAAAGGAGAACGAGGAAGGTGTCGGCGTCCGGCTGGAGAAGGAGAAGGAACCCCGCTACGCCGACAAGCGCGAGAAACGGAAGCAGCCCGCGCGAAAAAGTCCGGATGCCTCCGGGAACTGCCGAAAAAAATGAGGCGGCGTAAATAACAAAGGCGATTTTCAAAAGCTCCGCGGGCTGAAACGATACGCCGAAAAAGGAAACCCAGCGCCGCGCCCCGCCGTGCTCAAGTCCGACTCCGGGAATGAAAACCAGGGAGGTGAGCACAACCGAGAAAAGGAGAAGCGGAAGCGCAAAGCGGCGGAGCTCCTTGTAATGAACGACTGACGCCGCGTAAGCGATGGCGCACCCAATGAGGGTCGCAAGGAGACGAGTTCCCGCAACGCTCCCGAAATTCGCTCCGTCCCGCGCAAGAAGCCCGATTGACGCCGAGAGAAAAATGAGAAATCCGACGACCACAAGCCCCGCGACTATGGAGAGGAGCCATGCGTCAACTCGGTCTAACCTCTTAAAATATGATGTTACCATCTTAATTAGAACTCATCTCAAAATAAATGGCGTGACGAGGCGGTTTCCGGTCGTGCGCCTGCCCGCCGCAGCCGCGGCGCAGGCGGGAACCGAAGCCCTGGAGGACGAGGTGGAGCCCCGCTCCAGCGAGTCCGAAGGGCAAGGTGCAGCCGACTGGAAACCGTCGTAGCCCGCCCGACTGAACGACATCAGTCGCTCGGGCGGGTAGCCAAGCTCTGTACAGTTCTTATTCATAGCGGTTTATTTTGAGATGAGTTCTAGCTTGCAAGCACTAAGATAAGTCCGAGCACGGCGAACACGACAGCGAGCACCCAATACCGCATGGTCACCTTGTAAGAGGGCCACCCGAGCGCCTCTAAGTGATGATGAAGCGGAGAAATGAGAAAGAGCTTCCGCCCGAAGAACCGTTTGTAGAATCGCTGTAAAATGACGGATGCGCTTGTCGCGAATAGCGGAAAGGCGATGATGGGAAGCGCGAAGAGCCCCTCTCCTTCCCCGAGTGAGTCCGTCATGAAGGCGACAATTGCGAGGGTGAGCGTGAGCGACATGCTCCCCGTTTCCGACATATAAAACCGCGCAGGCGGAATGTTGAACCACAGGAACGCGAGAATGCCTCCGAGAATGGCGGCGCAGAAAGCGGCCAGATTTATCTGGTCCTGAAAAAAAGCGATGGAGGCGTACGCTCCGAAAATGACGGCGAAAATGCCGCCGGCAAGGCCGTCAATGCCGTCAATGATGCCGCCCGAAT
>CAYHPP010000101.1:0-2953 GCA_964358745.1 uncultured Candidatus Saccharibacteria bacterium
AGGTTTGTCCGATACCTTAAACGAACTGACGCCAAGGAAAGACTTGGTATAAGGCCGTCGTCACAAGCGACGAGCCGTGCGAATGAAGCAAAACAGAGGATGGTATTCTAGGCACTAGGCACTAGGCACTAGGCGCTAGGCGCTAGGCTTTAGGCGTTAGGCACTAGGAAAAAATATGGCAAAAAACCGCCCAACAGGGCGGTTTTTTGGTGGCACATTGACTTTTGCACAATCCGTGCTATTCTTGTTGCAGAATGAACAAAAGAAATCGTCGGTTAACCGCCGAGCAGAAGCTCTTTCGGGGGTTTATGCTCGGCAGTCTCGCCGTCTGTGCGTTCATCGCAACGGCGATTCTCGTGGTGTGGGACATCACTCACACCTTCACGGTCTATCAGTCCCACGAAACGGGGGACGTGGTAGAGATTCGGGATTGGCGGGGAAATCCCGCGCCCGATGAGGGCTGGGACTTCATCCTTGCAGGGAAGCATGCAAAAGTCTTGGTCCCCTAACAATCATAAGGCCGCTGCGCAACCTGCGCGGCGGCCTCTCTGTTTGTCTGTCAGGCCTTTTTTTGGTATGGTGTAGACCGCTTAAGCGCGTGTAGCTCAGATGGTTAGAGCGCTCGACTGATAATCGGGAGGTCCCAGGTTCGAGTCCTGGCACGCGCATTGGAAGAACTTACAACCGACTACAAACAACCAACAACGGTATGGAAGTTCTGCAGTACCTCGCTACTGTGGTAGGTTGTAAGTCGTTGGTTGTAGGTTGAAAAGGGCACGTGGCGGAATTGGTATACGCGTACGGCTCAGAACCGTATCCCGCAAGGGTTGAGAGTTCGAGTCTCTCCGTGCCCATTGACTTGTCTCTATTGATATGCCAGAATCACTTCTGGAAAGATGCTTTCTTGAGGCGTTTTTTGTATGTTGGGACATGCAAATGATGAATGCGGGGTCCCGCTCCTTCAAAAAGGCGTTGCGCAAACTATGAAAACACACATCTGGCCGGAGCAAGTCCGGTTTGGAACGGTGCGGCAAGTGGGGAGAGACCTGGTTTTCGTCGAACCCCAAGATGGCCGAGAGGGGCAGTCACACTGGCTCTATTTCAGTCATCTCCGGAGTGCGGAGGCTGCATATGGCGGGATAGTATTCGCGACTGGACAAAAACGGTCCGTGCACGCAGGCGATAAAGTCGCTTTTGTCCCTCGGAAGGACAACTTATGGCTGTGGGCACTGCGGGATGAGTATGACCTCGCGGCCACGGCTAACTTGAAGACTGGCGCGCTCACCTCGCCAGAAGATTCGCAGTCGGGAGCTGATGTTAGCTTGGACCCGGAATTGTTCCAGGCGCTTGGCCAAAAGAAGATAGGAGAGTTCTACCGACGCTTTCCTTCCCGGTTGTCAGTCGTTTAGACTCTCGTAGCCAATGAGGAGGGCTCGGAACCGTTCCGACACCCTCCTCTTTTTGTTTACAGTAAGGCAGGGTAGTATGTGTTTTATGTCAGACTACAAGATTTATTTTAGTGGTAAAAAGATAACCCTTATGGGGCTGGGGCTCCTCGGCCGTGGTCTTGGCGACGCGATATTTCTTGCCGAGCATGGGGCCGATCTTATTGTGGCCGACATGCGCAACGGGAAAATCCTCGCGCCGTCCCTTGCCAAACTCAAGAAGTTTAGGAACATACGCTACACGCTTGGGCGACACAAACTTGAAGACTTCAGGAATCGGGATTTTATTTTGAAGGCCGCCGGGGTGCCGCTTGATTCTCCTTACATTGCCGAGGCGAGGAGGCATGATATTCCGATCGAAATGGACGCGTCGCTCTTCGCGAAACTGATGCCCAACGGCGTTGTGCTCATTGGGGTGACCGGAACGCGCGGGAAGTCAACAACCGCAGAGCTTCTGTACTCAATCTTAAAAGCGGCAAAAAAGCGAACCTTTCTCGGGGGTGTCGTACACACCGCGACCCTGCCGCTCCTGGAAAAAGTACGCGCGGGCGATATGGTTGTGCTTGAGTTGGATTCCTGGCAACTGCAGGGTTTCCACGATGCAAAAATAAGTCCGCACATTGCGGCCTTTACGACTTTCATGGATGATCACCTGCTTTATTACAAGGGAGACCGCGAGCGGTATTTTTATGACAAAACCGCCATTTTTAGATACCAAAAAGCGGGCGATGTGCTCGTGGTCGGCGAACAGGTCCTTGAGGGGAAATCCAATCTATTTCACAAGAAAGGCGGGACCCTCATCGCACGCGCGGCCGATGTTCCCAAAGGATGGAGACTGCAGCTCATCGGTGAGCACAATCGCTACAATGCCGCCTGCGCCTTGGCGGCGGCGCGCTCTTTGAAAATCCCCGGTAGAATTTCTAGAATGGCCATGGAAAGATTTGGTGGTGTGCCGGGTCGATTAGAGTATTTGCGGACGGTAAGAGGCGTGAAGATTTACAACGACAATAACGCGACCACTCCTGATGCCACAATAGCGGCACTTTATGCCTTAAATTCCAAATCGCAAAAAGAGAAGAGCATTATCCTGATTTGCGGAGGGACGGACAAGGGACTGGATATGAGCAAATTGGTTGCGGAGATTCCGAAGCAGTGCAAGGCGGTGGTTTTGCTGAAAGAAACGGGAACAGCAAAAATTCAAAATTCAAAAATCAAAATGCAAAATGACAATCCAGACTTAAAGATTTACGAAAATGAAACCCTTAAAGAGTGTGTGAAAGAGGCCATGAGGATTGCAGAGAAGGGTGACATCGTTCTCTTTTCTCCCGCCTTCGCCTCGTTCGGGAGGTGGTTTAAGAATGAATACGACCGAGGTGAGCAGTTTGTGAAAATACTTGACATATATCAGAAGACAATGGTATGATTTCCCTAGTTCTTTGAGAGTATACTTGCGAGAAATTGCCCCAGCAGAAAGCGGCTTATTCCGGCCCTTTTCTGCTGTGGCGAAG
>CAYHPP010000102.1:0-2941 GCA_964358745.1 uncultured Candidatus Saccharibacteria bacterium
GGGACACCCAGTCTACGACTATTCCACTGCGCTCCGCGCGCCGTCTTCGGTGCGGGGAGGCACGGGTCTCTCGCCCTGCGGTGAGCTTGTCGAATCCGCTGCAGTGCCGCTCTTAATCTTCACGGCGCGATAATCCGACTGTCTTATATCTTAATCATACATCTCTATCTTGTGACGATTCCGCTCGCCTCGGCAGCGCGCGGGTCTCCAAGCATTTGCGTGGTAAGCGCTGGACGGATGTTGCTTGAAACCTCAACGCCGGTGAATCGGTCAGTGCCCCGCGCGACGCTTTCTTCAACAACCGTCGGAGCCGTGCCGACGTGATTGAGGCTCGGCAAAAACGAGACTCTGAACGACACCTCGCGCGGCGGAGTACGAATGCCGGTATCAGCCGCGATGTCTCCGACATCCCACACTACTTCACCTCCCACCGGGCTGTACGTGATCCGCTCTGACGGAAGATTTATGTCGCCAAGCCATTTCACGTAGGCGGGAAGTACGGCAGAGACTTTTGTATTTGCCACCCCATTTGACGCATTGGAAAGGGACCACACGACCGTGTAGGTGGTCTCCTGCTCGGCCTTCGGAGGAATGGGGCCGCTGTTTGCAAACGGCCCGTCGTCATGCAAAAGCCGCACGGAGAGCGCGAGTACCGTCGCAACCTTGATGTCCTTTTGTACGGACGAAACCACGTCTTGATAGAGTCCCTGCTCGTCAAGCCTCTTCCCACGCGCGGTAACTTCAATGGTCATTTGCGGATTTTTGAGAGACGCCGCGCTTGCCGCAAGAGGAAGCATGGTAAAACTAAAGCTCACTGTTCCATCCTTCCCGGGCTCTACGGCCGCGAACTGCACCATCTTCCGTTGGTCCCAGAGTATGGTCCCTGCAGTTGAGTCATAAGACCCGTTTGCGGCGGACACTGTCGCCTTGTTGTAAATATCTCCCGAGAGTTTCGCGGTAAGTTCAAGATTGGCGACCTTGGCGGCAAGATTATTTACCCACGTTATGTCCGCCCGCACGGTCTGCCCGCTCCGACCGACAAAGGTCTTGCCCTCTTTGCCGTTCACGAGAAGGTCAAGCAAGATAAATGGTTTCTGTATAAGTATGGAAGACATCTCACTCAAAAACACGGTACTCAACTGCTTCTCGTCTTTAATGCTCTGCGTACCGAGCGAAAAACGGAAGGTGCGCTCTTCCTTTTCAGTCGCCTGCAGCTTGCCTTTGATGACAAGGGTGCGGGTGCCTTGCGGCGGAAGGTCGCCGACCAACCATGTGTCCTTACCGAATGAAGGTTCGGGAGAACTCTGCACGAACTGAAAACCGAACGGATATTCTGCCTTCACGAGTAGATTCTCCTGCACGACGCTTGAGTTTGAGCGGAGGTCAATTGTTACCTCAAAAGTCTGGTCGGCGTTCACTTCCTTCGGAATCTCCAGCGTAAAAAGCACCGGGGCCGAGTTGATGGCAAAGGCGTGCTCGGTTTTTTTTGAAAAGATGGCGTTTGAATCTCTCGGGCGATATTCCACCGTTACCCGTATCGTCTGTTGTTCCCCCTCTTCCCCGAACGGAACGAAGAAGAGTTTTCTCGACGCGGCGTTTCCGGCAGGGATTTCGCCAAGCGCGTCGCGGTAACGAAGAAGCGATTCTTCCAAACTGCCCTGCTTCCGGGTGCTGTCAGGAAATTCAACCAAGAGATCAACCGAGGCAAGGTCAATCGCATTCCCGTTGCGGACGGCAATCTCAAGGCTCATCTCCTCGCCGGCGCCTACTCCAACCGGCCCGCGGAGTTCAACGGAAATATTTTGGGGAGATACCGTATTCCCTCCGCGCCACACGCCGTAAAAAGCGATGCCGACCGTAAACATGAAAAAGAGGACGGAAGCGATGAGGAGGCGTTTGAGCCAGGGCATGGCTGTTGCGGCAATTGAATAAAGGGCGGATTCTTTGCGCTCAGCTTCCGAGGTCCACTCAGGAGCGATGCGAACATGCTTTTCCTCCCCGATAAACTCCTCGTCATGCCGAAGCGGCGGGGGAGTTCGCGAGTACAGGCGATGCTCAAGACGTTCAAGACCGCTTTCGCGCTCCCGCGGGGATTCTTGTTCCGGAGCAGGGGCCATAGTGCAGACAGTATAGCATACTGCAAACTCTAAATTCTAAACTCTAAACCGACAGCTTTGCGGTCGTTCCCGCGCAGAGCCTGCCCCCAGCGAAGGCGGGGGCGGGAAACCAGTCTTTCTGGTTCCCCGTTTTCACGGGGATGACATTAAGAAATGTCAGTTTAGGATTTAATGCTCAGGATTTCCTGATAATGCGTGTCCGGACTTCAATATCCATTTTGAGTATTCTCTATAGCTGGGTTTCCTTGAGCGAGTGATTAATCTCCGAAACGGCGAGGGAGCGAAATGAAAGCGCGCGCGAAATGACCGACTCGTCCCACAAAGCAGGCGCGGTGAGGAGCGGGTCAAATTCTTGGCGCGGAGCAAGATAGCCGAGGAGATAGAGTATCCTCAGCACCAGCGCGATTTCCGCCCCGAGCGCCGCCTCCGGACGGCTTTCCGCAGAAAGATAGGAGAACCCGAGCGACACCGCGGCAAAGAGCGGTTCATTCTTCTCCTCTCCAGCAAGCAGCCGGCGGAGCAATGCGCAGACTCTTCCCGCCACGAGCGCGGCTTCCGGTGATGAAGACAATCTCTGAAATATATTTTCTTTGAGTGCGGCGTGCGTAACGCGCCAAAACTCTCTCCCCCGCACGAGCGCCACTTCTGAATGCGAGAAATCCTGCAGCCCGTAGCGGAGCTTTGAGCGTTCTTCTCTGACGCTTTGCGCAAAGGCAGTAAGCAATCCAAGCTCCTTTGTGAAAAGCGAGAGTGTCTTGCTTCCTTCTCCGGAAATGGAGCTCCCAAGCACCAGCGCGTCGGTCGTGTAGAGATGATAGGACAAA
>CAYHPP010000103.1:0-2904 GCA_964358745.1 uncultured Candidatus Saccharibacteria bacterium
TCCTTTCGTTTTTTGTTTTTTGCCGTTTTGTTCATCGCCGCAGTTTGCGGCGCCGGTATTACTATTACCACAGTACTGATTCTGTGTCAATCTTGTCGCTCGTAACTCTCCACACCTCCCTAAAAACCACTGAAAAAAGGATTGCGGCGGCGGGAAAGGTCAGACCTTTCTTCCGATTTAAGGTCTGACCTTGAGGAGCCGTCGAGAGGTGTGGATAGTTACTGTTGCTCCTGAATTCTACAAAGAAAACCCCTTCGCGTGTCGGTTCGCGAAGGGGGAGCTTGTATCTGCCGGTGGGGAGACGCGTTTAGGTCTCTGGAGAGAACCCACCCCAGTTCCACTTTCGTATGGTGAAGACAAGCGCCAAGAGCATGGCGATGGCGCATAAAACAAAGGCGCTGAGTACCGCCACGGCGCTCATTGCAAATGCCACGAGAAACGCGATGACCTCAAATAACGAAAGCGGATCATTAATGAAAAACGGCGCAATCGCTTTCTGGTACACCGCAAACGTCATCCAAAGCGTGGCGATGATGACAACAGCGCCGATGCCAATCCACGACCACTTCTCCACGGTGTTTGACTTCTGAAAGACGACTTTCCCCGCAACTGCCTGTCGTTCCCCGAGGTCTTCAACCCCAATAAGGGATGATGGTGAATCTGGCCGTGGCCGGTTCCGCCTCAATCTTTCTCCGCCTGCTGGAACCCAATTACTGTACAATATTCTCATGGCAACCTCTCAGAGAGCTGTTTTGTGCGTTATGCATGCGCGGCCTCACGGGCGTGAAGCAATCTCGCGCGAACTGCCCACCATATAGTCTCATAAAATACTCCCAAGTCAATCCCGTGGAATGGAGATTGCTGGATTCAGATTTTACCGTCTATGGCATATAATTAAATGACTATACAGTTAGAGCAGAAACTACAAAGCGGGGTGTCATTCCCGTGAAGCTTGTCCCCGACCACGATCGGGGAACGGGAATCCAGATTGTTGAAATAAAACCGTATTCTGGATCCCCGCATACGCGAGAGCCTGCCCTCGTACCTTGATACGGGGGATGACAGAGAAGACCCGCTTTCTGCTCTAACTGCATAGTCATCTATAATTATTGACATCACTATGGAGATTCAACTTCTCATACACGTCGTCGGCTCCATCATCTCCGCGATGTTCTCCTTCGGCCTCGCGCTCTTTACGTACTTGAACAATCCGAAGCGCACGGCAAACATTACCCTGGGACTTACCATGGCCGCGGTCGGGATTTTTTACACCAGCCATGTGGTCGGCATCAATATCGTCGACCCGCTCGCATCCCGCAGTGTATTCATGTGGAACCTTTCCATTATTTTCATTTCGGTCTTCAGCGCCCATACCGCTTTGGCGGTGATAGGCATTCAAAACAAAAGAAAGGTAATCCTGGGAGCGATCTATGTTGTATCCCTCATTCTTTTGGTATTTTACATAACTCACCCGGACGCTTTCCTCGAACCGTCGGAGCCAAAATTGTTTTTTCCAAACTACTACGAGGCCGGCGCTTCGTATCACTGGGTAATGCGACTCATCTACAACTTTCTGATACCAACCTACTTCTTAACCGAGATGCTGGTCGCCTATCGCAAAGCCGACTTTGTACTGAAAAACCGGTTAAAATATTTCTTCTTGGCGATGCTCTTGGGTTACAGCACCGGTTTTCTCCTGGTTTTGCCGGTTTTTAATATTTTTATCGTGAACCCCAACTGGGGATTGTTCTTTATTTTCTTCTACGCTATACCGTTCGTCTACGCGGTCGTAAATTATGAACTCCTAGACATTAGATTGGTGGCGAAGAAGGCGTTTGTGTATGGTCTGGCAGTAACTGCGCTAAGCACAGTGCTCGCTTTCCTTAGCTTCGGCAGTTCGTATGTCCAAAAAAATTATCCCGGCTTTCCTGGCTGGTTAATACCGGTTGCTGCCGCCATGTTAGGAAGCGGCATTGGCGCCTTCGTCTGGAAAAGAGTTCGTGAGACCGACATCTTGAAGTATGAGTTCATCACCATCGTCACTCATAAATTTAGGACGCCCCTTACGAGAATCAAGTGGGCCGCCGAAAACATCTCGGAGGGCGGCGTGCTCGCGGAGACACCGAAGGCGGACGTAGAAAACATCAAAGAGGCGACGTTTCGTCTCTTCGAGCTCATGAATGTGCTCACCGGCCTCACTGATTCCGAGACGAGCTTTTCCTACCGGTTCAAACGGCTTGACTTGGGAGCGCTCCTCAAGGAGATGGGCGCAGGGCTCTCAAAACGGATGCCGGGGAAAAAACTCACGATTGAGGTACAAGCGGAGAAGGAGTGCTTCGTCATGGCTGACACGGAGCGGCTTCGGCCGGCCTTGAACGTCATTCTGGAAAACGCCGTCATCTACACGCCCGAGGGCGGGCGCGTTGCCGTGAGGGTTGCAAGAGCGGGCGGTAAAGTGGAACTTGCGGTAAGAGATACTGGAATAGGCATAGAAAGAAAAGACGTGCCAAAACTTTTCACTAAATTCTTCCGCTCGGACGAGGCCAAGAAAACCGACACCGAGGGCTTAGGCATCGGCCTCTATGTCGCGAGAGAAATCATCCGCCGCCACGGCGGCTTCATCACCGCCTCTTCCGAAGGCCTCGGCAAAGGCGCCACCTTTGCCATTTCCCTCCCCATAGCGAGGTAAGCCCTGCATCAGGGACGTCGCTCTCCGGACGCTATCGTGTCACAAGCTTTCACTATCCGCCGCCTATGCGTTTCTGATTGTTTGGCTCCTTCTATCCAACGTAAACTCCGCTCGTCCTACCCTCTTGCAGGAGCACAGGGCGTTTTGCGAGCGGAGTTTCCTTTGAGAACCCGCGGTTCGGAGCGTTCGCTCGGAGACTCGCTCACTGCTCTCCT
>CAYHPP010000104.1:0-2903 GCA_964358745.1 uncultured Candidatus Saccharibacteria bacterium
GCTGTGGCAGGGGCTTTGTCATGGCTACAATGTGGATTAATCAGCATTATACGAAGTATAACATGGACACCCGCTGGCCGCTATCCACAGGGTACCCTTCCCCTTCGGAGCTCCTTTTAGAGATATTTAAGCGGGTCAAGATATGCCTTGAGGTCCGCAATGGGCATGCTGTACGTTCCTCCGCACACGGACGATTTTCTGTTCATGACGCGCACCCCTTGAGTCGCGTAAACCGTGAAGTGGAGGTGCGGCCCCGTTGCGTATCCGGTCTCTCCGCTGTAGCCGATTACCTCGCCGGTAGAGACCCCCTGCCCTTCGGAGACTTTGATGAGGGAGAGATGGGCATAGAGGGTTGAAAGTCCATTTCCGTGTTCAAGAAGAATCCATTTGCCGTACGACGCTCCCGGACAGACTGTGTCGGTGTTCCCTATTCCCTTCACAGAACCCGTGAGTGCCGCCTTGACCGGTGTTCCGTTTTGCGCGCGAAAGTCCACCCCATTATGTCCCTTGCCGGCATAGGCTCCGTTTCTTGCGAAGGCCGTGTCGCCGAATTCCTGCGTGAGTTTTACCGCATCGAGCGGCCAACGCAATACGCCGGAACCCGCGGAAGGAAGCCGCGACGGGTCAACCGCGAACCGAAGCTCGGACTCAAACTGGAGGAGTTCCTGCTCAAACGCGTTTCGCTTGGCGACCTTCTCGGCAAGCATCTTCCGGTATTCTGCCTCCTTGCTCTTCGTTGAGGAAAGCAATGCGCTCTTTGTCTTTTTGTTCTGCGCGAGGAGCTGATTTTTGTCGTCAAGATCGCCGCGGAGCGATACGAGCCTCAAACGGTTCGCCTTTGTCTCGGTCTCCGTATCCTCTAAATCCGCTTTGAGTTCCCGCGTCGCCGATAGATCTTCACGGATTTTCCATTGAAATCGCTCCAAGTCGTCCACCGCTCCCCACGCGCGCGACAGTGACGCTCCCGAGAGCAGCGCTTCAACGAGCGTTCGTCGTTCCGCATCAGCAAGATTTCTCACGGTCTCGCCGAGAGCGTTCTGCGATTCCGCGATTCTTTTCTGCTTCTCCCCGATCGCGCCCGAGAGCTCCTCTAGACGAAGATTAACCGCCCCAATGCGGCTTTCGGTGAGTTTAATCTCCGCGGAGAGTTTTTTGCGCTCAAGGTCAATCCCTTTAATGGCGCTTTGGAGCGTCCCCGCCTCCCTGCCCGTCGCTTCTATTTGCTTCTGATAATCGGCGATTTCCCGCTCAAGGGTCGCAATGGCGCTATTATGTTCAGCTATTTTCTTCTCCAGGCCGGAAATGGTGTCCCCGCTCGCGACTAAAAAAGGCGCAAGGATGGCGCACCCAATCCAACCGAGCGCGACAAGCCGAGGCGAAGTCAATTTCCACGACATTCCGCTATTGTAACATGGCGAGCGCGCGCGTGAGCCGTTTCCGTGTGGCGGTCTTCCCAAGCATTGCCGCAATCGTAAGCGGATCGGGCGACTGTTCTCTCCCGGATAGCGCGACGCGCATCGGCCAGAGGACATTCCCCTTCCCTTTAGCTTCGGCGTATGGAGTAAGAGCGTTTTGAATGACGACCTTCGTGAATGACTCCTCGGGAACACCCTCTAAAAGAGAGAAGATGCGCTCAAGATGCGGTTTTGGGTCGTCAGTCGCTTTTTTCCATTTTAAGAGAGATCCCGAGTATGTCGGATCTTTGAAAAGATAGTCAAACTCGCCCGCGAGAAACTCCCTCCGTATATCCCCAAAGGTGCTTACGCGCTCAAGAAGCATATCCGCAATGGCTTCCACTTGCGGCTTCTCTCTTCCGTTCGTTATGTCCGGCGGGAGGTGCGGCAGGAGCCCCTCTCTACCGCCTTTTCTTACATAGTGACGGTTCACCCAGCGAAGCTTTTCCTCGTCAAAAATCGCTCCGCCCTTTTGAATCTTTGAGAGGTCAAATTCTTTTATAAGTTCCTCAAGCGAGAATATCTCCCGCTCGTCTCCCGGGTTCCACCCGAGGAGCGCGAGGTAATTTACGAGCGCCTCTGGAAAATATCCCCTCTCGCGATACTCGGAGACCGATACGGCTCCGTGCCGTTTGGAAAGTTTTGAGCGGTCCGGGGCGAGGATGAGCGGAATATGAGCGTATTCCGGCCGGGGAAATTGAAGCGCCTCCTGCAAGAGAATTTGCCTCGGCGTGTTTGAAATATGGTCCTCGCCGCGAATGACGTGCGTAACGCCCATCTCGCGGTCATCAATCACGACGGCGAGGTGATAGAGCGGCTCGTCAAGCGACTTTGCGATGACCATATCTTTAAGCTCAGTCGTGTCAAATTCTATGCGGCCCCGGATGAGGTCGTCAAACGCTATTTTTTTGTTCGGATTTCGAAAGCGCACCACCTCCTTTCTTTCCCCTTCGGCTTCCTTGGAGATATACGCGCTTCCGCTCGCAACCATTCGCTTCAAATGCGCGCGATACGTTTCCGCGCGCTCACTTTGCCGCCACAACGCTTTCCCATCGGGAAGCTTGTCAAAGGCAAGGCCGAGCCAGGCAAGCGAATCCACGATGCCTCGCTCGTATTCGTCTCTGGAGCGGTCTCTATCCGTATCCTCAAGGCGAAGATAAACGCCTCCTCCATGGCGCCTCGCGAACAAATAGTTAAACAGCGCCGTCCGGGCGCCTCCGATATGAAGGTGTCCGGTAGGTGACGGAGGAAAACGGGTAATGACGCGCGTGTTAGGATTGTTCATGCGTAAGTGTGATGTCCAAGATTTCGCGCGCAATGACTCTTGCCGCATCCGTTTTAGCGAAGTGCGAGGCGCGCTCGGACATAAGTTTAGAGAGGTTGCTGTTTCCGAGAATTCTCTCTACCTGGCTTATGAGGATTCCCGCCGTGAGGTTGCTTTCCTCAAGG
>CAYHPP010000105.1:0-2702 GCA_964358745.1 uncultured Candidatus Saccharibacteria bacterium
CCTGACACCGAGCTTCGGCTATGCCAGCCAAAACGGCATTGACGTCACCGCGCCCCCCGGCCAGCAAATTATTCGGTGCATGCCGCCGACCGATGACTGCGTTCTGTCTGAATATACCGGCCCCGTTTCAGAGCTTCAAGGACTTTTTGGACACCGAACAGGCGAAGGGTGGCAGAGGACGGACTTCATTCGGAATGTTACTCTTGAAGAGCTGCAAAACGGCATAGAAGCAAAAATTACGGCGACGGTCACCTGGAGGGCAGGCTCGCTTGGCTCGCGCACGATGAGCGTCAGCGAAAACATCCTGAATTGGTATGTCTCAGAGGATTAAATCCGAAGCACGAAATCCGAAATCCTAAACAATATCTAAATCACAAATGAAGAAGATTCCAAACAATATCGTCTCGGTTTTGGATTTAGGATTTAGAATTTCGAATTTGTTTCGAATTTCTATATTCGAATTTCGAATTTCGCGCGCGGCGCGCGGCTTTACCATCCTCTTCGCCGTGCTTGTCGGGGGCCTCCTGTTCTCAATCGGGCTTGCCATTGCGCACCTCGCCATTCGGGAAGTTATACTCGGAACGGCTGGTCGGGAGTCAAACTACGCGTTTTTCGCCGCGGATTCCGGAATTGAATGTGCGCTCTATTGGGATATCAATGTGGGAAGGGAAGAGATAGTGTTCCCCTCCTCTGACACTGAGACCGGCCGTTCCTCCATTTCCTGCAACGGCTCCGGCGCTGTTTCCGTGTCCACGCTGCGCGATACCAGTACCGCGGCGACGAGCACTTTTTCGCTCATCTTTTCCCCGAAAGGATGCGCGGTCGTGGTTGTTGGAAAAACCGTTTCCGGGTTTACCGTGGTGGAATCGCGCGGGAGGAATGATTGCGGCGCCGGCGTCAATCCGGCGCGAGTGGAGCGAGCGCTGCGGGTAAGATATTAATCAGCCGACTAGCTTTCTAGCTGATTAGTTGTTAGGAATGTCTGTGCTAAAAAGCTAGTAAGCTAAAAAGCTAAAAAGCTTATGTCAAGGCACATCCCCAGTAAAGAGACTCAAGATCGTCTAAAGAAACTGCGAGAAACCATTGACCACCATCGTTACCTATATCATGTTTTGAACAAATCGGTCATCAGCGCCGAAGCGCTTGATTCGCTGAAGCGCGAGCTTGCAGAGCTTGAGGGAAAGTTCCCGGAACTCATAACGCCCGACTCGCCGACACAGCGGGTCGCCGGCGCGCCGCTTCCCGAGTTCAAGAAAGTGCGCCACGAGGTCGCGCAGTGGTCTTTCAACGACGCTTTTACCGAGGAGGATATGCGGGCGTTTGACGAGCGGGTGAAACGATTTTTAAGGTCAGACCTTAAATTGGGAGAAAGGTCTGACCTTGGCATGCGGCCAACCTACACTGCCGAGCTTAAAATTGACGGACTTAAAATTGTTTTAACTTATGAAAAAGGACTTCTTAAAACCGCCGCGACGCGGGGGGACGGAGTTATCGGCGAAGATGTCACTCATAATGTCAGGACCATTGAATCGGTGCCGCTCCGGCTTGTTGAGCCGGTTAGTGTGATTGTTGAGGGCGAAGCGTGGCTTGCGAAGTCCACGCTTGAAAAACTAAACCACGAGCGCGTCAAAAAAGGCGAAGAGCCGTTTGCGAATCCCCGAAACCTTGCCGCGGGGACCATTCGCCAACTTGACCCCAAGATGTCGGCCGAGCGGCATCTGGATAGCTTCATCTACGACATTGCGAAATCAAGCGGCCCCATTCCGCCGCGGCAATTTGAAGAACTCAAACTGCTTCAGGAACTTGGCTTCAAAGTCAATCCGCACTTTCGGTACTGCGAAAATATGGACGAGGTTATCGGCTATTGGAAAGAATGGAAAACAAAAGCGAGCCGAGAGGACTACTTCGCCGACGGGGTGGTGGTGAAGGTTGATGAGAGAAAGTTTCAGGACGCGCTTGGTTACACCGGCAAGGCCCCGCGCTTTGGCATCGCGTTTAAGTTTCCGCCGGAGCAGGTGACCACAGTTTTGAACGATATCGTCTTTCAAGTCGGGCGGACGGGAGTGGTGACGCCGGTTGCCGTTCTTGCGCCGGTTTCGGTTGCCGGCTCAACCGTTTCGCGGGCGACGCTTCACAACGAGGACTTTATTAAAGATTTAGATGTCAGAATCGGCGACACGGTTATCTTACAGAAAGCGGGCGATGTCATTCCGGAAATTGTCGGGGTGGTGAAAGAACTTCGGTCTAAGTCAGCAAAACCCTTTGTGTGGCCGAAAGCCGTCGCCGCCTGCTTGTCCGCCAAAGGCTTGGCGACGGAGGGTGGCGGCGACGGAAAAATTGAACGCGTCCCGGGCGAAGCGGCGTGGCGCTGTGTCAATCGCGATTCCTTCACAGTGCTTCGGCGGCGCTTTTATCATTTCGTCGGCAAACACTGTTTTGATATTGAAAAGCTGGGGCCAAAAATTATTGACCTTCTGTTGGACAATGGGCTCATCTCCACCTACGCGGATGTCTTCACCTTAAAACGCGGCGACCTCTTGGAACTTCCTCGTTTTGCCGAGAAGTCGGTTGATAATTTGCTAGAGTCAATCGAAAAATCTCGGAGAGTTACGCTCGCGCGGCTTCTCACGGCGCTTTCCATCCCACAGGTCGGCGAGGAAACGGCTAGCGACCTCGCGAATCACTTCCGCTCGCTTCAAAAA
>CAYHPP010000106.1:0-2681 GCA_964358745.1 uncultured Candidatus Saccharibacteria bacterium
GCTCAAGGAGCGTCTTGTCGTAGAAGACTGAAATGACCTGCCCGGGGTCAAAAATGATTGTTATCTCTTTGCCGAAGCGCACGCGCGTCTCCTTCATGTGCCGATAGATACTCTTTCCGGTTCCGGCAGAGAAGATAGCAACGCCCAATTCGCTACAATCTTTCGGCGAAATTGTTTTTGCAAGCGAAAGTGAATCTATTTTTTCATACGCGTTTGGCTGGTACACGCCAATTTGCTGTCCGAGTTCATCCGACATTCCATAAAAAACGGCCGTCCAGCCTTTTTTGTCAATAACAACACGCGAGTCAACGCCGGCTCTTTTGAGATGCGGGCCAAAACCACTACCTTCAAAGTCCGCTCCAGCGAGCGAAAAAAGAATCGGTTTTGCTTTGAGAAGTCCGAGTCCGTACGCGATATTGCCGCCGGTGCCGCCCCAAAAATGTTCCCGTGTCTTGGCGGTAAACATCAAATTCTGCCGTCCGAGCTTCCCGTTCTTCTCAACCAGAATTTCATCCTGAATCTTTCCGTGGATGCCGAAGATAAGGTCAAAGGCGACCGAGCCGACAACCAACGGGCGGGTACGCCCGAATTTCGAATTTCGAATTTCGAATTTCGAAAAAGACTTCACGTTAGAAATTTGAATATTAAGATTTCGATATTTTTCGATATTCGAGATTTGGTACTCGGTATTTCTCAAGTCGTGCCATCTTCCCAGCTCTCCAGATACTTCGCCTGTGCAGAAGTGAGCGTATCAATTTTAACGCCAAGCGCTTTCAATTTCTTTTCCGCAATCGCTCGGTCTACTGCTTCAGGTATCACATACACCTTGTTCTCAAGTTTGCCCTTGTGTTCAAGAATAAATTTCGCGCCGAGCGCCTGATTGGCAAAGCTCATGTCCATGACCGAAGCAGGGTGGCCTTCGGCAGTTGCGAGATTCACGAGTCGCCCTTCTCCGAGGACGAAAATCCTTTTTCCTTTTTTAAAGGTATATTCATCCACAAGCGGGCGTGGTGAGGCTGTGAGTTTCGCAATTTTCCGAAGCGATCGCAGGTTTATCTCCACATCAAAATGTCCCGAGTTCGCGATAATACAGCCGTCTTTCATCGCTTCAAAATGCGGAGCATCAAGCACGTCGCGGTTGCCGGTGAGCGTGCAAATGATGTCGGAGTGCTTTGCCGCTTCCTTCATCGGACACACGGCAAAGCCATCCATCATCGCCTCAAGGGCGCGGATTGGATTGATCTCGGTGACAATCACACGTGCTCCCATACCCTCGGCCCGCTTCGCGAGCCCTTTGCCGCACCAGCCGTATCCCGCGACGACGAAAGTGGTACCTGCGATGAGCTTGTTCGTCGCGCGGATGATGCCGTCAATCGTTGACTGTCCCGTGCCGTAGCGGTTGTCAAAGAGGTGTTTGGTCTGCGCCTCGTTTACGGCAAGGATGGGGAAGCGGAGCGCCCCGCTTTTTGCCATTGCCTTGAGGCGAATGACACCCGTCGTGGTTTCCTCGGTTCCGCCCACGATTGTTTTAATGAGGTTGGTCCGCTTCTTGTGGATTTCGGAAACAAGGTCCGCACCGTCGTCCATCGTAAGATGCGGCTTAAGGTCAAGTACTTGATTCAAGTGTTTGAAGTAGGTTTTGTTATCCTCGCCTTTTTTTGCGAAGATTTCAACGCCGTATTCAAGCGCGAGCGCCGCCGCGACATCGTCTTGCGTGGAGAGAGGGTTGGACGCGCAGAGCAGCACCCGGGCTCCGCCTGATTTGAGCGCGAGCATGAGGTTTGCCGTTTCCGTCGTTACATGGAGGCACGCGCCGATGCGGACGCCCTTGAACGGCTTTTTCCTCGAAAATTCCTTGGCGAGCGACGCGAGTACCGGCATATCCTTTGCCGCCCACTCGATGCGCTTTTTGCCTTTTGCGGCGAGGCGTTTGTTTGTTATGTCATATTGCATAATGCGAATCAGCGAATGAGATGCGAATACTGCGGATAATCGGAATAAGATTAAAAAAGGTAAGCCCGATGTTGCCCGGGCTCGTGGCGTAAGATTGCAGTTATCGGAAGCGGTTGGAGAGAAAACTGGAAGGACCCGGAGTGTAAGCCGCCGCCGCGGCAATCACTCGCCGTATTTCGTCCGATGCTTTCTTGCGGTTCTTTTTCTCCTGCCGTTTGTCCTCGGTGCGATGGAGATAGATGAGAACACCTGTGAGAAGAACGTTGAGTGCGATGCTGACAATCAGAGTGATTTGCATAGTTGTGTTAGTTTGTACTGCGTGCTGGCCATACTGTACCGCCTTCTGGCTAAAATGCAACCCGCGAGCTATTTGAGGTACGCGCTGATGAGATTTTTGGCGACGTTATCCTATAGTATACTTTTTCTTTAGACCTAATGTTAGTTTTTCTTTTCAGAAGCCTATATACTTGTTTGCATGAACAAGGATGAACTAAAAAAGAAACTCACGACGGAGCAGTACCACGTCACGCAGGAGAAGGGGACGGAAGCGCCATTTACGGGGAAGTTCGTACGCCATCACGAGAAGGGAATGTACGTTTGCGTTGTGTGCGGGAAGATGCTTTTTCCCTCGGGTGCAAAATTCGATTCGGGAACTGGCTGGCCGAGTTTTGAGGAGGCGCTTCCGGGAGCCGTTACATACGTCTCCGACACGACGCATAGCATGAATC
>CAYHPP010000107.1:0-2661 GCA_964358745.1 uncultured Candidatus Saccharibacteria bacterium
AGATATTAGGATTTAGGATTTTCAAATCTATGCAGCACATCACCAAAGCCATCATTCCGGTCGCGGGGCTCGGCACCCGCTTTTTGCCGGCGACCAAGGCACAGCCGAAGGAGATGCTCCCCATCGTGGACAAGCCGGTGGTGCAGTATCTTGTTGAGGAAGCTGCGGCGTCCGGGATAACGGATGTTATCTTTGTGACCGGTCGCGATAAGCGAACGATTGAGGATCATTTTGACGTGGCACCCGGGCTTGAACGCACGCTTGAAGAAAAAGGCAAGCGTGATTCCGTCAAACTCGTGCAGGGCATTTCAAACCTCGCCCGCTTCGCCTATATCCGACAAAAGTATCCCAAGGGCGACGGCGACGCGCTTCTCACGGCCGCGCATCTCATGGAAAACGAATCGGTCGCGGTTCTGTTTGGAGACGATTTGATATTGGGGAAAACCCCTGCGCTTCGGCAACTGGTAACCGCATACGAGAAATATGGCGCATCCATAGTCGCGCTCGCGGAAGTGCCCCCCGAGGTCGTGTCTTCCAAGGGTATTGTGAAGGCAACGCCCATGGGCGGGAACATATTTCGCATTCAAGAAATTGTGGAGAAGCCGTCGCTTGAGAAGGCGCCGTCACACCTCGCGGTAGTTGGGAAATACATCATTACCCCCGAAGTAATGTCAGCGCTCAAAAAGATACAAGCGAAAGGCGGGCGAACCCGTTCGACAGGCTCAGGGCAGGGGGAACTCCGGCTTGCGCACGCGCTTGATAGAGTTGCCCGCAAGGGGCAGGTCTATGGCGTGAAGCTTGAGGGAGAGTGGCTTGATTGCGGTTCAAAAATCGGTTTTCTCAAGGCAACGGTGCGCTTTGGCATGGAACACCCTGAAACAAAGAAAGAGTTTAAGGAATTTCTTCGGACACTCCATTAAACATATCGCGATGCGTTCCCTCTTTAAAAAAGAACTCTGGACTCGCGAGCTCGTCGCGTGGTACCTCTACGACTTTGCCAATTCGTTCGTCTACATCAACACGACACTCTACTTCTCGCAGTGGATTGTAGTTGACCAAGGACTTACTGATTTTTGGTATTCGCTCCCGTTCATCATCGCGACTGTTATCTTGATTCTTGTTTCCTCGGCGGTGGGGCACTTCGGCGACCGAACCGGCCGGCACTTTGGAGTATTTTTCGGCGCAAGCACTCTTGCGGCGCTCTCCGTGCTCGGCATGTTTGTTGCGGGAAGGTTTTTCCCCGAGAGCGTACGCGCTATAACGGCGCTCGTCTTCTTCGGCCTCTATCAGCTCGGATACCTCCTCGCGTTTGTGCCGTACAACGCTTTCATTAAATACATCACTTCTCCCGAGCAGTACGGAGCCGTCTCCGGTATCGGATTTGGATGGGGGCAATTCGGAAGCATCGCGGGGCTTTTCCTCACGCTCCCACTCGTGAACGGCTCGTTCTCCCTTTTAGGAACGGACCGTTTGGCGCCGCTCCTTCTCGCGGCCATTGCCTTCGCCGTCTTCGCCCTTCCAAGCATGCGTGTATTTCGCGCGAGACGCATTGCTCCAGTTGCGGAGACCGCACCCTCGCCCGCGTGGTGGAAGACATTTTGGACGCATCTTTTAGAGAGCCGAAAGTATACGGGCATCTTTCCGTTCCTCCTCTCTTTTTACTTTTTCAGCGACGCGATACTCACTATTTCACTCTATTCTGCGATTTATCTCGAGAAGGTATTTCAGATTGTTGACAGCGCGAAGGTCATCATTTTTCTCCTCGTGCTCGTGGGGTGGGGAGTGGGCTCGCTCCTTGCAGGTCCTCTTGCCGACCGTCTGGGACATCGGCGGACTCTTATGTTTTCACTCTTTTGGAGCGGTGTGTTTATCCTGGCGGTGGCGCTTGTTTCTAACGAGCGTCTCCTGTACCCCATTTTTGTTCTCTGGGGTTTTGCGTCAGGCGCGGTATATGTTACGTCTCGCAGTTACCTTGCCTCGCTCGTGCCTAAAGAAGAAAGCGGCAAGTTCTTCGGACTCTACACGTTTGCCGAACGGTTCGCCTCGGTTATCGGACCTCTCGTGTGGGGGGTTACCATTATTTTGTTTGCCGGTATTGCTCCGGTAAACTATCGCATCGCGGCGGGAATCATGGGGGTCATCGCCCTTCTCGGCATTATTCCGCTTCGTCACCGCGCTAAAGCTGCGATACAATGACCTTATGAAAATCACGAAACTCGGACATTGCTGTCTACTCATTGAGGAACGCGGAGTGCGGATGATGACCGACCCGGGCGCATGGTCAACGCGGCAGAACGAGGCGAAGGAAATTGATTATGTTTTCATCACGCACGAGCACCAGGATCATTTTCATATGGAGTCGCTTCGTAAAGTTCTCGCGAATAATCCAAACGCGAAAGTCGTTACGAATAGGGGAGTGGGGAAGCTCCTCGATGCAGAAAAGATCCCGTACGAATTACTGGAGCATGGCGCAGTCCGAGAGTTTGTCGGCGTCTGCGTTGAGGGGTGCGGGGAGAAACACGCGACTATTTACGAGGATTTCGGACAGGTCATTAACACCGGCTACTTTTTCGCGAATCGTTTTTTCTATCCCGGCGACGCGTTTTGTAACCCGAAAAAACCGGTTGAGGTTCTCGCGCTTCCCGTAGGCGGTCCATGGAT
>CAYHPP010000108.1:0-2652 GCA_964358745.1 uncultured Candidatus Saccharibacteria bacterium
ATTTCGGCTAGCGAGGAGCGCCGCGCAAACTTCCTAGTTTGCATGGCGTCCGAGCCCCGCCCGTACTGAACGGTACGTTCGGGCGGGGAAGACGAAATATAAGGGTAGCAATACCGCGCGGCTCTGCCGCGCGGAGTACGAGCGAAGCGAGTTCCTTCAGTCCGGGGCCTTGCCCCGGGGTCAATACCGCTTTTATAACGTGAGCACAAACCGCTCTAACGCGATTTCAAAATCGTGGATGCCACGGTGGGCATCGTGGTACATGGAAACAAATGCCGAAGAAAGCTGTGTGAGTTCCGCTTCGGAGTAGTTCTTGAGAAAATTTCTTGATTTGGTAAAGACGAACGGCGCAACGCCGGCTTCGCCGGCAGTCTTTGCGCCTGTCGCAAGAAGCATGGACTTTATCTGCCAAAAGAGAATACCGTGAATTTCTTCGGGAGCAGCGCCACTTGCGACAGCCCTCCGGAAAAGCACCCAGAGATTTCTCTTGTCGCGTTTCCCAAAGGCGTCGGTAAGCGAGAAAATGTTAAAGTCCGCTCTCTTCTTGTCTTCTTTCTTTTCAAAAAGCTGCACTTTCTCTGCCGCGTCCGCAACCGCGAGGAGTGTCTTCTTATCTACCTTCCCTTCAACCGAAACAAAGATGTTGGGCGATTGTCCGATGCCCTCAAGCCGCTTGAGAAACATCTCTTTTAGCTCATCATTCTCAAACAAGTAGGCGCTGTACACGATATGGCTCTTGTTGAAGAGCCCCTGCCCGTGAATGAGCTCGTCAAATTGCGCTTCGCTCGCGCGCTCACTCTCCAGCCGAAACATCTCCGCGTCCGGTTTTTTCTTCCGGAGTCCTTCTGTGAGCGTGTGCGCCTTCTCTCGTGCCTTGTCGGTATCGGTGCCGTGGAAAAAGTAGAGCATACTGAGAAGTTAGTAGAAAGTAGTGGGTAGACGATGTACAGAAAAAGCCCAACACAGGGCAGAAAAGGTGGCCGACCAATTTGATTGCTCGCCCGCGCAATCAATCTTTTTGCTTTTCCATGAACTCCACAAAATATTTGGCGAACTCTCGGAATACATCGGGCGCTTTTTGCAGGTTTTCGTAAACTCCTTTCGAGGTTATTTTGTCATAATCATGAGCGACAAGATTGCGAAATTTGGTCATTCCCTCATTTTCTTTCGCAAACCCCTCCGGTACCACGCCTGTCTTCCCGAGTAATTCTATCACCTCGGCATAGCTTTTTGCCTGCTTCTGAAATACTTCGGTAATGATATGGTTGCCAATATCCATGATGAGTTCAATCGAGGTAAACATATTCAATGTTGCAGAGTCTTGCGTCTTCCGGTCGGCAAAAAAAGCTTCCGTTCCCTCCGCGCGAATTTCTTGCAGGATTTTTGTGTACTCCTGCAGTTTAAAAAGCTTTTCGTGAATCGTTTGTTTGTTAAGAGGCGACATATTTCTTTAAGGCAACAGAGGCGCGACCAAATGCTCCGGACTTTGCCTGCTCGCGCAAGATTTGATACGAGGTTTCGCGAAGAAAACGCGTATCCTCATACTGCCTAAGGGCATATTGAGAGAGATGAACTTTAGCTTTGGTATCCTTCACGTAAATTGCCTCGCCTTCAAGAACCGATTCATACAGAAGAACCGGATTATGCTGCCGGTTTAGTATGACCACGTCGGCGTTCTCTACGGGAAAAGCCCGAATAATTTCCGAAGATATAGTCAGCTTTTCGTTAACCTGCTGTTCGGCAGGAATCTTTCTCTCATCAAAAAGCACTGCGACATCAATGTCGGAGTGCAGCCCCATCGTTCCCCGCGCCGCCGAGCCAAAAAGATAGCCGACGACTACGCCGTGCCGCTCTAAAATGCCCGCGAGTTCCTGTTTTTGTCTGTCGGTCATGCGTCAACCATACCACAAAACGGGCGGAATTTAAACCTAACGGTTCCTTTCTCCGGCTACCTTCTACTAGCTACTGTCTACTAACTTCTTTAGGTCGCCCCAACTTTTTCCCACCGACGCGTCGGCGACTAGGGGTATGCCTTTGGTTTCTTTGGACGTAAGAACGCTCTCCATAATTTCTTTGATTTTCGGCGCGATTTTTTGAATGAGGCCCTCCTCTACTTCATACACGAGCTCGTCGTGAACCTGAAGAATGAGGTGGGCTTTGTCGTCAAGTTTTTCTTTCTGCAAAAATTCATCAGCCCGAACCATGGCGAGTTTGATAAGGTCCGCTCCGGTGCCCTGAAGCGGGGCGTTCGCGGCCTGCCGCTCTGCCGCGGCGCGTATGTAGGGAATGGAGGAATTAAGCGCCTCGAAGTTCCGGCGGCGGCCAAAGAGCGTTTCGGTAAAACCGTCCTTTCGCGCCCGGTTTTTCGTCTCTTCAAGGTATGAAGCGAGTGTCGAGAACCGCGCGAAATAGTGCTCGAGAAACCGCGCCGCCTCCTCGCGCGAGACGGGCAACCCTCCCTTCGCGAGCGCGCCGCGCAGTGAATTGACTCCCATGCCGTAGAGAATGCCGAAGTTGATGGTCTTGGCCTTCGTTCTCATACCATTATCTACTTTATCCTTAGACACCTTAAACACGCGCATAGCCACTCCAGCGTGTACGTCTTCACCATTCCTAAATATCTCAATCAACTTTTTATCACCAGAGAGGATG
>CAYHPP010000109.1:0-2558 GCA_964358745.1 uncultured Candidatus Saccharibacteria bacterium
ATTCCCGTTTTCACGGGAATGACACCGAAAAACGAGAAAGTGCGTAAGTCCTATAACTATACGAATAATACGCCGAACCTATATAGATAGTATGAAGGATATCTTGCTCATAGACAAACCTCGGGGAATCACCTCTTTTGACTGCATTCGCATTCTTCGCAAGCGGTTTAAGCGCGGCACGAAAATCGGGCACGCGGGGACGCTCGACCCACTAGCCACCGGTCTTATGATTATTGGTGTAGGGAAAGAAACTAAGAGATTAGGAGATTATTTGAGATTGTCCAAAACATATGAAGCGGAGATTTTGCTCGGGGTGCAGACCGACACAGGGGATAGAGAGGGCAAGATAGTTGAAAGTTTGCAAGTTGGTAAGTTGATACGTCTGAATGAAGAAGAAATAGCACAAATCTTATACGGAATGATAGGGAAGTTACAGTTGCCGGTACCGGCATACTCGGCCGTGAAGCGTGGCGGCGAGCCGCTTTACAAAAAAGCGCGGCGCGGCGAAAAAGTCATACCGCCCACAAAGACGATGGAAGTAATTTCCGTGGAATTTCTGGGAATTGCCGATTCAGAAAATGGGCACGATCGTACCCATTTTCTTGATGGTCGGGAGATGAGAGGGCCCATAGTGAAAGCGCGCTTTGAAGTGGGAAGCGGCACCTACATCCGCAGTCTCGCCGAGGAGTTTGGGCGCCGATTAGCCCGAACATATTTTGAAGGGAAAAATTTGCGCGGGCAAGGTATTCCCGCGACTCTCGCCGCTCTCCGCCGAACCCGCATCGGCAATTTTAGGATAGAAGACGCGGAATCTCTCAACTCCTTGAAACGGTATGAGTAAAGTCGCATCCTGCCTTCCTGAACCATGGATTTTCCAGAGAAATCAGACTGAAATTCTACTACGAGGTCAAGCTTTTCAAGTGATACCTGTTCTGTAAATATACCTAAAGATAGGGCCTCTGACTTACCAACTTATTAGCTTTTTAACTTGTAACTGTATGGAGCCAGCAACACACAACGCATCGGCGAAGATTGTCGGAGCGCTCATTATAGGCCTTCTCGTGGGATTTGCCGCGGGAGTGTTTTGGCAGGAACGCCGTTCAGGCGGCGCGACGCGGGATGATACGGCGGATGGCAATCCTCTAGCCGAGACCGGCAAAATTGCTGCGCCGGCCGCGACGAGCACTTCTTCTGTTGCGATGGCGGGCGGCTTTCCGGTTGGGAACCTTGTCGTGAACGACCAGCCCGCGTCCGTCCGAGTCGGTATCGCAAGTTTTGACGCCAAAGAGACTCTTTGGGTTGTCGTGCGCGAGGAGAAAAACGGAGCGCTGGGAAATATTCTCGGAGCGCAAAAAGTATCCGCAGGCGACAAGCAGGCTGCGATTGTGGAGCTTCTTCGCCCCACGGTTCAAAGCGGTTCCTATCGCGTCGTTTTCTACAAGGATATCGGCGATCCCGCGTTCAACTACCGCGAGGATGTCATCATTGGAGGCGTGGAAGGGAAGTTCATGGCACGATAGTAGAACCTGTCTCACTGAAAACCGCCATGAATAAAGATTTTAGGACTTACGCACTTTCTCGTTTTTCGGTGTCATTCCCGTGAAAACGGGAATCCAGAGTACGCGGTATGGCCCTGGATTCCCGCCTACGCGGGAATGACAGAGGGGGAAATGCGAAAATATGCCAAAGTGCGTAAGTCCTAGATTTAACAAAGCTTGGCTACCCGCCCGAATCGTACCGTTCGGTACGGGCGGGCTACGGAGGTTCCCGTCCGGCTGCACCTTGTCGTTCAGGCTCGACATATCTTGAGTAGCCTTCCCTTCCACGACTGCGGTTCGCACGGACGGGAACCTCCTCGCTGCGCCATTTTCAGTGAGACGGGTTCTAATTAATCCATGTCGCTCTCAAGAGTCGTTCCTCTTCTGCAAAAAGGCGGGATAGTAGTCATTCCTACGGATACAATCTATGGAATTATCGCTAAGGCGTTTGACCGCACGGCGGTCAAGCGCCTTTTCGCGTTTCGGCGAGCGAGTCCGCGAAAGCCGTTCGTCATTTTGATTGATTCCGTTTCTCGACTCAAGGAGTTTGGCATTACTCTAAATGCGGCACAGCGGCGGTTTCTTCGGGATGTCTGGCCCGGGAAGGTGAGCGTGGTACTCTCCTGTCCCATCAAAGAATTCGCGTATTTGCACTGCGGCAGGAAGACGCTTGCGTTTCGCCTCCCGAATACAAAAGGCCTGCGCACTCTCCTCAAAAAAACCGGTCCACTTGTCGCGCCGAGCGCGAATCCGGAAGGAATGAGGCCGGCAGAAACCGCTGCCGCAGCGCGGCGCTATTTCGGAGCCCGCGTGGACGCCTATGTTGGGGCGGGCAGAATGTCCGGAAAACCCTCCACGCTCGTTTCGTTTACAGGTGCATCCCCAAAGGTGCTCCGAGAAGGCGCAGTCTCGCTTCCTTCTCGTTTCCTGCCGCATCCTGACTGATTTAGCAAAATTACCACGGCGAGTTACCCGCGGAATCTCTGTTGATGGGATATTGAAGGCGCGACTTGGATACAA
>CAYHPP010000110.1:0-2555 GCA_964358745.1 uncultured Candidatus Saccharibacteria bacterium
CCACGCGCATTTTATCTGCGAGAAGTGCGGCACTCGTGTAACCGGAAACGGCTACACAAACCACTGCCCCATCTGTCTATGGAGAAAACATGTGGACGAACATCCCGGCGACCGCGCCGCCTCTTGCGGTGGCGCGATGGAGCCCATGAGTGCCCGCGTTTCTTCAGGCGGCTCGTTTCGCATTATTCATCGGTGCCTTCTCTGCGGTTTCATCCGCGCGCAAACTGCGGCAAGAGAAGACAACAGTGAACGGTTGATTGAACTCTCGGCGCATCCATTTCGGGGGTGAAGTGCCAAGCCAGCCGACGGTTAGTCTTTCGTCAGCGCACCCTCCAGAAGTTTTTTGAGTTCCGGCGCGTTTTTCTCATTAAAGTTTTGTGCACTTACCTTAACATCTCCTGCGAGAAGGACACTCAAGGAATCCCCGGTTTGTTTTTTGAAACTTGCGTCAAGGTGCGACATGGTGAGCGCGTGAAGGCTGCGTTCTCCCGTTGTCTTTCCGCTTGACGAGGTGACAATAAGTCCGACGAGCGCCCCGTCTCGGCCTACCACGGCCCCGCCGCTTGAGCCCCGCTGCGCGACAACGGAGCCTCCGACGCTGAAGATATCGGGGGTATTGTCTCCAAAGCTATATACTTCGCCTGTCGTAACGATTGAAGAACTCGGATAGAGGTCGCGCTGCACGGTGATGCCGCCGAGAAGCCCGACTGGATAGGCGGCGATGAGCACTTCCCTTGGCTCCTGAAGGACTTGATTGCTCGCGTTCATGGGAAGATAGGGAAAAGTTTCCGGCAGGGGAATTTCCGCATTCACCGCGGCGTCTATAAGAAGTAGCGCAAAATCATTTTCTCCCGTGCCCATCGGCATGTCTTCCCCTATTTTAGACGCATTGTCGCGCACCCAAGCGGGCGAGATGAAAAGAACCGTCGTTCGGTATTTACTTTGTGCTGGCTCTCCTGCGCGGATGACGCACTCAATGCTTTTCGGGGTCGGGAAATCCTGAAGCAGAAAGTACTGCCCAAGGTGCGCGTTGGTCAAAATGATGCCGCGCGGGTCTACAATTACGCCGCTTCCGGAGATAAGGTTAAAGGTACCGCTTCGCGTATTGGTGCAGACGATGTTCACAAGCGTCGCACGAGTTTTTTGGTTAATCTCGTCAAATGACGCGGGAAGGGCTGGAGAAGAGGGAAGCGGTGAAGTTGCGGCGACAAGGGGCGCTTCTTCCTTCACTGCGGGGGCTGTCTCTCCATGTGTTGGCGTATCGGTCAGGGGTGGAATCGCAAGAAGCGCGTTCAGTTTGTTTCGGGTGAAGACCCCGACGATTCCTGTGTTTCTTGAAAGGCCTGTGGGACGGAGCACGTCGGCGGCGTATTTGTTTTGAAATTTTCCGATTGCGTTTCGTGTCGCGTATCCGAAGTAATCGGTTTCAGCGCCGGCGCCTCCGATAAGTCCGGGAGCGTTCACGCGCGTATCGCTGTCGCGATTGAGCAGTATTTGCAGATTCTGTACATCTTCCCCAGTTACTCCGAAGCGAAGCGTGCGCTCAAAACGAAATCCGGTCGGGATCACCGTATCCGCATTTACACGTTTTGCTTCAAGACCACTTGAGAAAATCCCTCCAGTCACCATGAAGAGACCTACAATGTGCCAAGTGATTTTTGATACAGTATTCATAACAATAAAATTGTACACAAGTCATTATACAGGATATGTGGTGGCTCGAAATCTTGCCGGCAAAGAGATACACAGGGATAGAATCGAACCCTTGATAATTCTCTGGTATGATGTAGTTATGCATGCAGCACTCAAAATAAAAGCGATAAACTTGCGAAAGCAAGGCTATTCTTACAATCTTATATCGGAAAAGATTCATATTTCCAAAAGCACTTTAAGCGACTGGCTCTCTACTATTCCATATAAACCGAATAAGGAAGTTGTTGAAAGAATAGGAAGTGCTCGTGCCGCCTCTGGAGAAGCAAAACATCGATTAAAGTTACAATCCTTGGAGGAGGCAAAAAAGCAAGCAATAAGTGACTTGGGAACCATCAACAAACGAGACTTATTTATGTTGGGTCTGGGATTGTATATTGGTGAAGGAGGCAAGACGCAAGACATTTTGCGCATTATTAATGCTGATCCTAGAATTATGAAGCTAAGCGTTAGGTGGTTCAAAGAGGTATGTGGATTATCCATAAAGAATTTTAGAATAATAATCCATCTCTACCCGGATAACGATAGAGATGAATGTTTAAATTTTTGGTCAAAGACGACAGGGATTCCCTTGGGACAGTTTGGTAAAACCCAGATTGATCGAAGGCAGAACAAAAAACTTTTCAAAAGAGGGAAATTGCGCTATGGTACAGCGCATCTAACCATTCTTAGTAACGGCCGCAGAGAGTATGGGGTATCGTTGATGCGCAGAGTTCTAGCTTGGGTGGATAGAGTTTTAACAGAATAGCGGGATTGGTTTAATGGTAGAACGCGAACCTTCCAAGTTCGACGTGCCGGTTCGATTCCGGCATCCCGCACCAATACAGAACTCAACGGCTTTTTCA
>CAYHPP010000111.1:0-2500 GCA_964358745.1 uncultured Candidatus Saccharibacteria bacterium
TATTATAGCGAAGTGTGGTTTTAGTAGCCACCACTCTCCCCTGTGGATATCTCCCGTGGTAAGCTCATGGCATGCGACAGGTTCTATTCGTGCTTAGCGGGACGGTAACCCGGGGAGCCGGTCTTGGGCGGAAACTCGGCTTTCCCACGGCAAACCTTGACCGGCGGGAGTACGCGCGAGGAAAGCTCTACATACCGTTTGGAGTGTACGCTGGCACGGCCGCCGTTTCGGATACGCAAAAAAAATACCGAGCCGGAATCGTCATCGGCCCGATTGACAAAAGCGGGCTTCCAAAGATTGAAGCCCATCTCCTTGACTTTTCAGGCAGGCTCTACGGAAAAAAGGTCTCGCTTTTTCTTATTCGCTATCTCCGCCCGTACAAGACATTTAAAACTGCGGACGCGCTCAAAAAACAGATTATGGAGGACCTTGAAAGAGTTCGCAGGCGAATCGGGCGCGGTTTACTGCGCTGATGCGTCAGACTCGGAAAGCTCCGGGAGAGAGGCGGTCGGCGCGGGAGCCGGCGCAAAAAACTGCCAGTAAAAGATGGCGACGACCGCAAGCGCAATAAGAACGATGATTGTTTTTTTCATGCCCAATCGGGGTTAGTCCGGTGCTAAGTGCCTCCAGTATACCGCCTTTCGCGCCGAAAGTTATGCACAGAGGTATGCTATCCTTCCATTTATGGCGAACCGCGCGCGCATCCAAGCTCATCCGCAGGCATCGGAAACTCGCGGACTCGCGAGCGCCACCCTCGCCCTTCTTTGTTTTCTTGCACTCTATCTTGGCGCCATTCCGTTCGCCTCGCATCTCAAGGAAAGATATGAGGCGCTTGAGAGTCTCTCGGTGAAGGACCGGGGCGGAGCGATTCTTCCCCTCGCGCAAAACGAGCGCGGCAGCTTCATGACACCGGCCGATGAAGTGCCGGCGCGTTTTGATGCCTTGCTTCTCAAGAAGGAAGACCGCTACTTCTACTATCACCTCGGCATAAACCCGATAAGCGCGCTGCGGGGAGTCTTGTCGCTGCTTCTTACAGGCAAAGCGGGAGGCGTAAGCACGATTACGGAGCAACTCGTGAAGACACTTCTCGGAAACGAGCGGGACCGCACGGTCGCGAATAAACTTATTGAGTCGCTCGGTGCACTGGCGCTTGAACTGCACGCCTCCAAGCGGGAGATACTTGCCATGTATGAAGATGCCGCCTACTTCGGAAAAGGCCGACAGGGTATCGCCGAGGCGTCGCGATATTTCTTCAACAAAAGGCCGATGGAACTCACCGAGCCCGAGATGCTTCAGCTCATCGCCGCGCTCGGGTCGCCGACAAAGGGATTCCCCGGGAGCGAGAGAAATAAGGCTCGCCTGCCTCTGGTCGCGGCCGCGGCGGGCGGCGCGGCGATTCCCGAAACGCCGCCGGAAGACTCTTTGCCATCGGGTTCTTCCCCCCTTCCGACTCCTTTTGAGTTGAAGACGCTCGACCTCTCCTGCAGCTCATGCGAACTCACCATAGACGCATCGCTCACGGAAAAAGCGCGCGAGGCGCTCCGCCGCCGCATTGAAGCCGCTTCAAAGGCAAACGTGCATAACGGCGCGGTGGTGATTATCAAACTTCCGGAAAACGAACTTCTCGCGGTTATTGGTTCTCAACACCCGGGCACTGCAGTTAATGGGTCGGAAATTAACATGGCTCTCCTTCCGCGGCCCATCGGTTCAACCGCGAAGCCGTTCATATATCTCGCCGCGTTTATGGAGGGGGCGCGGCCCTACACGCTTGTTCTCGACCGAGAGTACAGCTATACCATCGGAACCGGATTCGCGTTTTACCCGAAGAATTTTGACGGCGCGTTTCGGGGACCGGTCACGCTTCACGAGGCGCTCTCAAACAGCCTGAATGTGCCGGCGGTGAAAGTGCTTGAATTTGTCGGCCTTCCCGCCTTCTATGAGTTCCTGGGAAAAGGCCTCGGACTCCTTCCGAGGCAGCCGCTTGAAAGCTACGAGCTCGGCATCGCGCTCGGGGCGCTTGAAATGGACCTTCTCACCCTTTCCCACCTCTTTTCCATATTCCCGAACGAGGGCATCCTTAAGCCGCTCACGATTGAGAAAGAGAAGCGCGGCGGGTACGGCTTGCCCATGGAGCGAAAAATTGACGGGAATAAGCGCGTCGCACCGAGGGAGGCGGTGCAGCTTGTGAATAAAATCCTCTCCGACCGCGAAACGGCGGTTCCGCAGTTCGGCCTGCGGAGCACTCTTACGCTCCCGCACAAAAACTATGCGCTAAAAACGGGAACGTCCCGGGACTATCACGACAGCTGGGTCGTGGGATTTACGCCGGACTTTCTCGTCGGCGTGTGGCTCGGCAACAGCGACAATACTCCCATGCGAGAAGTGACCGGACAGGGCGGCGCAGGCGGAGTGTTTGAGGACGTCATGACGCTTCTCTACTCATCCCCCTATAATCGCGGCACGGCGTTTTCGTTTGACCGACTGAAGGAGTTTGGCGAAT
>CAYHPP010000112.1:0-2492 GCA_964358745.1 uncultured Candidatus Saccharibacteria bacterium
GTGAGCGTCGGAATGATGGGAAAGCCGCTTTCAGTTACCTTGCGCGAACTCTTCGTTTTCGGGTCGCGCTTCATTATTTTGTTTGCTTCCTTCTGCCCCTCCGCAATCCAGTCTTTTTCGCCAAACGGCTGCCCCTCCTTTATGCCTCGCATCTTGTAGGCCTGCGTAAGTATTTGAATCCACACCTCCTCGCCCTTCTTCATGGAGCCGAGATATTCAAGAAGCGTGGAAAGCGGGTCAACCTTATATTCTTCCTCGGTCTCTTTATCCAGTCCGTAATCAACATAGGTCATTATCGGATACGGGTCCGGTTTCTGCAGCACGAAGTAGGTCCCCCACATGAAGTTGTGCGGAGGGTTGTAAACCTTCTTCTTGGTGTAATCGGGAACCTCCACAATCTCAATCGTGGGATACTGGGCGTAGAGCTGCGCCTCAAGCACGTTCCGATATCTCGCAAGCGTCCACACGTAGAAATGAATGTCCCCTCCGAACGAGGCAATTTCGTACGAAAACCACGGCCTGATTTTGCCGTCCCAATATGTTTCGTTGTATTCCACGGAGCCGGTCTCATACATCGCCATGAAAAAAAGCTCCATTGCTTTCGGGGTTTTTTCTATGATTTTTGGCACGCGAATTTCAAGAAGCACCTCGCCTGCCCTCTTGATATAGTCAAGCCTAACGTACTTCAGCCATAATTCTGCGAAGATTCTTGCGCAAAAAAGAGGAAGCCAGACGGGATACCAGGTGTACAGGAAGCCAAACATCTTCCGCCACATGGGAGCCACGGGAATGTGAATACCGACCGAGTAGAGATACCAGCCTACGAGGATGGTGCCCAAGATTGAGCCCCAAAAGAGAAACCACAGCCCAAGGCCGTGGCCCCTCGGCGGAGCGATAATTTCATAGAAAAACTCCCCCGCGATTTCGACCACTTCCTCAATATAGTGCGCTATGCGATGTCCAAGGCTCTCTTGATGTGCCATAGGAAGAGCTTGCTAGAAGCTTAGCTTACCAGCTTTTAAGCTTCTTTGAACTTCCCCAAGCTAGGAAGCTAGACAGCTAAAAAGCTAGTACAGTATAGCAACTCACGGGAAGGAAGGAAACGAAAAAACTCCCTTTCGGGAGTCTCTACGCTAAGAAAGTGTTTAATAACCTATCGCAATCCAAAGCCGCGCCAGATTTGCGGAAAAAACGGTGAAGACGAGGGAGGTGTACCGAGGTACTCCGACCGAGGATGAACCGTTTTTTACCGAATCTGGCGTGGCGACGATGCGAAACAGGTTTGTCATAATCTACTGTGGTAGGTTAATAAACACTTTCTAAGGGACGAGCGAGTACCTGCCGTCCTTATCCTTCCTGAAGAACTTGAGATTCTGAAGATTGACCAAAATGGTGTTTTCCTTGACATAGCGCTCTTTCAGCACCTTGTCCACTATTTCCTCCTTCGTGAGGGGTCCGTGCTTTTCAAGGATTTTCCTGATGACGTCTTTCACGACGCCGCTCATGTAGCCCCACTCCGCAAGCGCATACAGTCCGCGCCCAACCAGCACGAAGCGAGGGTCTTTGATGAGCTCGTTGTGGGTCGTTGCCACATGAGCCTTCCTGCCGAAAAGCTTTTCAATGGACTTCGCGACCTCGCGGAAGTGGATTGGAGAGCCGTGCTTCCGAAGGACGAGAAAAGCGTAATCGCGCATGCCCTTCGCCCTCACGTTGGGAGAGGTAACAAGCCCCCACTCGCCGAGAGGGTTCTTCCCGATGATTTTGGAGAGATTCAAATAGCGGCGGACGACGTGCTCGTGCTTCAGATGGTCGGCAATATCCTCCACGTGCGTAAGAAACTTGGAGATGATGTCAAGCTCCGACACCAGGTCGTCGTTGCCGAGACTTTTGTAGAGTCTTCGGAGCGCATCATGCACCTTGCCCGCAAGCTTCTCATCAATGTACCAGCGATGTTTAAAATGCTCGTCCTCCTTCTCTTTCTTAAAGGATTCGTCAACAACGAGGAGAAAATGAACGTGATTTTGCGCGCCCTTGTCGGTTGAGATGTGGGCCAACAGTTCATCCTCGGCGATAACCCCTCCGAGGTCGTGAACAAGCTGCTCCAGCTCGGCAAGAACTGTCTTCGCCTTCACATAAACCGGTGATTTGCGAAGGCTTATGAGCGCGTGGTTTTCAATCTGGCGGACGCGCTCGCGAGTAATTCCATACTTTTTCCCGATGGATTCCAGAGTGAGCTTCTTGGCCTGGCTTCCAAGGCCGTAACGATTCGTGAGAACGTCCCGGCTACGCTCTGAGAGCGTTGAAAGCAATTTTTTGGCCAGTTGCCTTGGCTTAAAGGTGAGCAGCTGGCGTGAAGAGGAAGTTTTCGATGTCATGCTTTGGTGTTTCCCCTATGGCCGGGAAATAGTATTAGTTCGTGTGTGATGATAAAAGACCGCGTCTTATATAAGCTTCTCGGCTCGGAAATGGAAGCTCAAGGCAGCTTCCACTTC
>CAYHPP010000113.1:0-2482 GCA_964358745.1 uncultured Candidatus Saccharibacteria bacterium
CAACCTCCTTCCGCAGGGTCTCTTTTTCATCCTCTGGAATCTCAATTCTCGCCAACTCCGCTAGCTTTTCTATGTCTTTAATGGATATCACAAGGAATATAGTAGCACACCTGTGCATAGATACCGCTCGGATGTTTCTGTAAGGAGCACGCGTAATCCGCCTGCTCCAGGATTCGCTCGTCCTTACAGGAACGGTACACCTTTTCGGTTTTTTACTTCACCTCGTTCGTAAAAACCCTGAAAAGGTCTTGCGAAGCTCCATGTGTTCGCTTCTCACTCGCGCCGTCGCGTCCGAATGGTCTCCTTACAGAAACACCCTCGCTCTGCTGTAAGGGGAGATACATAGCCAAGCTCCGCGGCTGCGAGGCACAACGAGCATCTGATCTTCGTTACGAGAATCAGATGCTCGTAAGTGCTCCGCTTCAATGAGACCCGTTTGGGGCTCATCTGCGTTAGAATCGTTCCTCATTTCGGTATCCTTTTGTATTGGAGAAGACTGCACTTGATTGACAGAGGTCGAGAAAAAGGATAGTTTATTCGCGGAGAATAGCGGCAATCATGTCGCATTTGCTCCTGCAACGAAAAAACAAAACACAGCAGCAAAATGGCAAAACAAACTGACTGTCCGTTCAAAGATGGTGAGCGCATTGCAGCAACGCAATCGGTGGAGGCAATCAACCACAAGGCAGTGGTCGTAAAACACGACACGGAATTCATGGTAAAGTCCATGCATTTCCGTAGGAGAAATGGCAGAAAAGAATGGGTTGCTAACGTATCTGGGGGATTGGAGTTTCCGGCGGATAAATTCCGCCAAGTTAATCCCGATATCTCGCCCCCACAGGGAAGAAAGCCAAACAAGTTTGTTCGGAGGAACGTGTCCGCCCACTAGGCGGGCTTCTGATTTTCCCACAGGCCGATGGCAACCCCATCGGCCTTATTTTCAACTTCCATAAAGATTGTGATGAGTATCAACATCAAGAAGGCGAACGGTTGTATCGTCCACTTGTTCAAATATGAGTCGCCAATCGCCGGTAATGTTTATGCTTCGCTGATGCCGGCGCGCGCCGGAAAGCGGATGGTTATTGAGAATGGGACTGAAAGGGTCATTTAAAAAGATAGCAAGCCGGTTAAGTAGTGCGCTCCGGACTTTTTTGTCGAGCTTGCCTGATTTCTTATCATAGTTTTTTGAGGTAAGAACAATCATGCTCCGCTAGCACTTTTAGTTCTGTCTGCATCAGCCCATACTCTATTCATGTGAGCGGTCAAGTCTTTCATGTTTCTATACCTACCGGTAATCCCCTCGCCTCTGTCCATCTCCTCACTGATTTTCTCCCACTCCGCCAATTTTTCCGGCCTAACCCTTGGCTCCAAGGAAATAGTGATGCTTCGGTCACGCACAAACTGACGGAGCATGGCGTTCATGACCGTAGTCAGAGGAACGCCGAGCTTCGCAGCCGTTTGCTTTGCCCGGTCCCGAAGTTTCTTTTCGGTTTTAATAGTGATGGTGGTATTCATAGTAGATACGCTTAACGAATGGCGCATGCGAATGTGGGACACCCCGCGGTGTCGCTTTCAGCTTTATACCAATATACTACTTTTGGTATAAAGATTGTCAACTTCAATTTTCTATTTGGGTATGGGTGAGGAAATAAAAAAAGAGAGCCTTCGTTACAAGCTCTCTCGCGCGTCCTCCTTCAACCCGTTCAGGACAGGCCAAGAGGACAAAGACCAATTTCCAAAGGGGCCAAGCGGCCTAGGTGCCAAGACCCAAGCGACCCCCGCACGACAACGCGCCATAGCACGGATTGGCATTGTCGACCCAGCGCGCACGGAGCCCCGGCCGGTCGCCGACCTCGTCGAGGCACGGAACGTCGCCGCCGTCGAAGCGGGAACCCATAAGGTCAATGTAATGATGCCGGAGGATTTCAGGCTCTAGCGTCACTACGGCGATGCCCTCGGCGACGGTGCCGCCGAAACGTCTCTGCCGCTTGAACTCTGCGAGAGCGACGCTTGGCTCGGTGTTCCACATGACGCGGCCGTCTTCAACGTCAACCGCAAGGTAGTGTCCCTTGGGGATTTCGTTAAGATTTGTAACGCGGTTGTCGGCAAGATAGCTTGCGCCAGTCTTGCCGCCGAGCACCACCTTCTTCATTCGAAGCGAGAGGGTGAGGTTCGGCCCTTGCGGCACAATGACGAAGGGAATCCGTCCTTCTCCCTCCGTCACCTTGCCGATTCTTTCGAGCAAAGGGAAGAGTGCGGTGAGTTCGGCTTCGGGAGCAAGTCCCGACAGTACCGCAACCTGCGCGTCAAAGAGTTTTCTGAGAGCGGCGGCTGCGGTGTTCGGTGCGATCGTGGTCATGGAAAGCCCCTCCTTTCCGGGGCTATTGTTTTGGTTGAATTGTTTGTTGAACGGCTGAAAATAGCGTAACATACAACAGTTACACTCGTCAATACATTGGAGACAATGGCGACTAAGCACAGA
>CAYHPP010000114.1:0-2426 GCA_964358745.1 uncultured Candidatus Saccharibacteria bacterium
GGCCTCATCAACAAGCCCGCTTTCTCGAAGCACCCTCATGCGCTCCGCCAGAGAAAAAACCGGCGGGCGCTTTTTTATCTCCACAACTACGGCATCGAGTGCAACCGAAGCAACAAGCCGCTGTCCCAATGTTAGCGCTTCTTTTAGAAAAAACCGGTGTCCGTCGTGCAGTCCGTCAAAGGTTCCGAAGACAAGCACTGTTTTTTTGTCAGCCATATTCAAATCTTAGCACACACAAAGTCCCAACAAAAAAGCCGCCCCGCGTGAGCTTGGGGCGGCTGTTTTGCAAGGCGTTACAAGGCAAGGCCTTGTAATTTTGGGGAATCGGGGCCGCTTACCGGGGCGAGGCGGTCGCTTGCGCCAGGATTGACGCTCGGACGAAAGTTAGCCAGAGCCGCGTGGCATCCTGCACCTGCAGCACTTGGCAACTCTCGCTACAGAAGCGGCCATCACCGAAACGAATCATTTTATCCGCCGGCTTCTTCACCGTGCAACCCCAACGACTACAGGGAACAAACACTATGTGTCTAATCATAGCTTCTCCAATGAGCTTTCTCGGATACCGCGTCCGAGGGTAGATATATAAGCCGAATAGCTTTTATCTCTCGTCTTCAGGCAAGAGACTCTCCTTTCGCATACCACACGAAAAAACCAACCTCTTCGGCTGGTTTTTGGTTTGTGTGAAATAATAGATACAACTCAAAAATCAGCCTTCGAGGAAGGTTCGCATCATCATCTCCATCATCATGCCGTATTGCCATATCATAGGCATATCTTAATAGATACGTTTTTTGTGTCAAGGCGCCTGTGGACAAACCCCTGTCGCGCGTGGCGGGGAGGGAATATAATAGAGGCAACGAAAAACTATTATTCATAAAGAGCGTTCATTATGTCAAGGAAACACGTTTCGATAGCGGTTGCGCTTATTGCCGCCGCAGGGGTTGTTGTATGTGTTCCAGATTTAGCCGTCGCGCAAGATGCTGGCACGCCGCCTCCTCCGTCGGACGGAGGAAGTTCCACAGTGGCCCCGCCACCTCCCAGCGCTGATTCGGGAGGGAGTACGGTGCCGCCTCCGCCATCATCTTCAGGCGGTAGCGGAGAATTCCGCCCGCCTGAAATGATGGGACGCCCGGCAGAAGGAATGAATCGTCCCGGGAGCGGCGAGTATCAGAAAGAATATGAGCGGCAATACAATGAAGAAGTAAGGCGCCAGACGGAGCAGAAAACCCGCGAAATGCAACAGCGGTTCATGCCACCGGAAGGCAAGGGAGAATTTCATCCGCAAGGGCAGCCCTTCATGGAGGGCGGCAGAGACAACGCGCAAGGCCGTCCGTTTATGGAGGACAGCCAGTCTGAAGGACGCCCTTTCCGCGAGGAGGGTTTTCGCGGTGGGGAGGACGACGCCGGGGAAGCGGACAGAAGGATGGAGGAACGCGAGAAAATGATGCAACAAGAGCAACTGCGGCAGATGAAGCGAGGCATGGTTTCCGGCATGGGGCAGGGCCTCACGCAGATGAGGCGCATGATTGAGCGGCTATCCAAGCGGGGCGTGAGCGTCCCGGAGGACGTTCGGGCGCTCATAAGTGAGCTCTCGGCTGCGCTTGAAAAGGTGAAGAATGCGACGGAACTTACCGAAGAAGTAGAAGCCGCGATGGAGATGCTGCAGGACAAGGGGCCCGACCTCGGCGATGTCGGACAACGGCTCGGGATGCTTGAACATCTGACGCAGGCCGGGAAGCAGGTGGGGAAAGAATTTTCGCGCATGGACAAGGAAGTGGCAAAGGCGAAGAAAGCAAAGACAGCGGCCCAATACCCGGAGGTTATTGCGAAGATAGAAGGGGACGTGAATGCCTTGAAACAGCGCTGGGCGAGCGTGAAAGACGAAGCGCTTTCAGGCAACGCTGAACCGGAAGATATTCGGGAAGCAATGGAAGAAATCTTTGAGGGCGTCGGCGGAGTACACCAGAGTTTGGGACTCTTGCGCCAACTTGGTTCCATCTCAAAGATGATAAAAACGGCGGAGAAAGAGATAACGCGATTTGACAAGGAGATTGCTCGGCAGAAAAAAGCGGGGAAAGACACCGAGGCGCTTGAGACGCTTCTCTCGGAAGCGCGGGCGAAACTCGGCGAAATCAAAACGTTTGCGGGGCAGCGCGGCTTTGACCCGGAGGACCTGTTTGACCTTATGCATGACCTTGAAAAGATTCGGAACGACGCGCTCGCCGAGCTTGATAAAATTGCGGGGACGACGGGCCGAACCTCGCAAATCGCATCGGTCGTTCAATCGCTCTCCTGGCGTCGTCTGGGGTTCTGAAAAGTTTGCAGTTTAAAGTTTGAAGTTGAGAGTTAAACAAACAGCGGTTTCGAGCATTTCATAGTAGATACGCTTAACGAGTAGATACACTTGACGAATGGTGCACACGAAT
>CAYHPP010000115.1:0-2273 GCA_964358745.1 uncultured Candidatus Saccharibacteria bacterium
ATGCTTCATGTGCGCTATCTCTATATGCCGCCGTGAAAAGTATTTTGCCAGAATAAGAATCAGGATAAGTTTAACGGGTTCCGCCGGCTGAATGCTTAACGCGCCGAAATCAAGCCACCCGTGAATGCCGCGGGTGGTGCCGAAGAAAAAGAGAACGAGTAAGAGCCCGCACCCGAAGAGAAAGAGGCTGAAGAGCACGTCGCTCCGCCGGAGAAAACGCCAATCAACGAAGCTGCCTGCAAAAAAAGCCGCAAATGAAATGAGCAGCCACACGAGCTGTTTTGTGAAAAAAGGGTTCCCGCTTGCGGTCTCCGTAGGGCACACTTCTCCCTCAACGAGCGAAACTTCTACGATGCCTGCGCCGCACGGAGGAACTCCTTGGTCAAACGAGTACATGGTGATGAGACCCGCGGCAATGATGGGGAGTAACGCGAGAAAGAGCACCCAATCAATGGATCGCGAAGGGGCTGGCGGAGTGATATTCCCGACAAGTGGCATAGCAAATTTAGAGAGGGTGGGTCAAAACTCATCCCGTCCAGGAATGGTATAGAGGACCTCTGTACGGGCGGGGCGCGGAAGTGTCTTCGGCCATGTAAAGGTGAGCAAGGAACTGCTTTCAGGGCGAAGTGCCTTAACAAATGTGGCAGAAGCGCCGAAAGCGTTTCCGTCGGTTCCAAAGAGAAATGCTATCACCTCAATACCCTCAATTGTCGCGCGCGTCGGGTTGGTAATGGTTGCCTGAAGCGAAGAGCCGCTCTCGCTCGTCTCAAAATCCCTCGTATCCACCGCGAGTTCCGGTTCAGTCATCCGGAGAAACACCGGGGTTTCTAAAAATTCAAAGGTTGCGCGACTCGGGAACCGGCTGCCAGTTGACATTCTCCCCTCGAAGATGGCAAACACTTTTCGCGGGGGAATGAAGGCCGCGCCGCGCCGTTCATAGATAAGTAATTGGTTTTCATCATAGAGCTTGAAGATGTAGGGCACACGCCGGGCCCCCGCGCCCACATTTTTATTCTCACCATATGCTACAGCCCCCCACGCACCCTCCTCCACTTCAAGAGCGCGCACAAAATGAATGACGGGAGAAAAAGCGTCGGCCGGACAGATGCGCGCACATGCTCCGCCGCAATCAACGCCGCGTTCATCGCCGTCTTCTTCTCCGTTCGCACAGGCGGGAGCCCGGTAGTACCATGACAGGCCATACGCGCTAAAGAGCCCGAGAAAAAGTACGAAAAGGCCGCCCCAGAAAAAGAATTTACGTCGCTGCCCCCAGGAAAGCATGAGGATAGTATATAGTACTTAGTACTTGGAATATAGACACAAAAGGTCCGCAAGAGGGCGGATATGGAGGTTGAAGACTTTGTTCTGGCGACTAGCTACTCTCCCCCGATGTAACTCGAGGTACCATCGCCTCTACAGAGCTTAACTTCCGAGTTCGGAATGGGATCGGGTGTGGCCTCTGCGACAAATCACCAGAACAAAATGTTCAACTCCTTGCAGACTGGATGATGGATCCCGATGCGCGATGCATCAGGAGTTGGCTCCACGGACACGGAATCAAACATTTCCCCGCCGAAACCCAGCACTAACTTTTGCTTCAAGGTTCAACCTTGAAGAACCTTAATCCCAAGCAGAAGTTAGTGCTGGGTAAATCCATTATCCAGTCTTCAAGATATTTCCCCGAATCCGCCTAGGCGGACGGGTACTACAGGTAAATTTCAAGATGCCCATGGAATAGTTTCAAGTTGAAAAGTTTCAGTCGCTTCGCTCTTTTTAAGTTATGAGTTCTTGAACTTATGAACTTCAAAACTAAAGTGAAGCGTAACTTTTGAACTTACAGATTCCATGGAGCAGGATTAATGAGCTAGGCGCTGGGACAGAAGGCACTAGGCACTAGGAAAGAAATTCTTCTCACCTAGAGCCTAGCGCCTAAGGCCTAGAGCCTGCTTTGGTTATACATTTCCCGACAGGATCGGACAATTAGTACGCCTCGGCTGAACACCTTACGGTGCGTACACCTAGCGCCTATCAACGTCGTCATCTCCGACGGTCCTATAACGATTCCTCATCTTAGGGGCGGTTTCCCGCTTAGATGCTTTCAGCGGTTATCCGTTCCGAACATAGCTACCCTGCGGTGCCCTTGGCAGGACAGCAGGCAGACCAGAGGTTCGTTCCTTTAGGTCCTCTCGTACTATAAAGAAATCCCTTCAAGAATCAGCGCCTGCAGCAGATAGGAGACCAACCTGTTTTACAACGGTCTGACAATTACTTTT
>CAYHPP010000116.1:0-2235 GCA_964358745.1 uncultured Candidatus Saccharibacteria bacterium
GACCGCGGTAAATTACTTCAGTCACTCCGACGCGCGGGGGCGAATGAAGGTACGGCTGCCCCTATTGTGTCCCATGTTGAGCGGGAGCTGGTGAGTGGCATGAGCACAACCGACATTTTTAAGCATGCGTTTTCGCTGCTCCGTGAGAAGCAGCGGCACATCGCATCCCGCTATTCGCTTCGCCGCTCGCTCCTTGCCCTCGGCCCAACAGGATTTCCTTTTGAGAAATTCATGGGAGAGATATACAAGCGCAGAGGGTTCTCTGTACTTCTTGACCAGATGGTGCCGGGGAAGTGCGTGGACCATGAGGTGGACATCGTGGCGTGGAATGACGAGAAACTTGTCATGGTGGAGGCGAAGTACCACCATGAACTTGCTTACAAATCGGACGTGAAAGTGGCGCTCTATGTCAAGGCGCGTTTTGACGACCTTTATGCCGCGACGCATCGCTATGGCGCCCACACAAGTCTTACCGAGGGCTGGCTCATCACAAATACCAAATTTACTGAAAAGGCCATTCAGTACGGCACATGCAGCGGTGTGCGGCTGCTTGGTTGGAATTACCCCGAGCGCGATAACCTCCATCACCTTATTGAAGCAGCTGGCCTTCATCCGATTACCTGTCTCACCGTTTTTTCGGAAAAGGAGAAGCGCACGCTTCTTGAGCAGGGCATCGTTCTTTGCGAAAGCGTCAAGACCGAAAAGGCGAAACTTCGCTCACTTGGCTTTAGCGATGAGCGCATTGCTGAAGCGGAGGCCGAAAGTTCAACTCTGTGCCCTTCCTAATTCGCAGGTAAGGATTAAGAGCGGCGCCGCAGCGGATTCGACAAGCTCACCGCAGCGGATTCGACAAGCTCACCGCAGGGGGGCGAGAGACCTTGCCTCCCCGCACCCCTGAGCCTGTCGAAGGAGTAGATTCGTATCATAGACTGATTAGTACCCATAACGTCGGCTTAAACAATCATGGCGACCAGTTTCACCGGCGGGCGCAAGAAAACGGTCTTTGCCGCGGAATCGCGCGAGCCGTTCAAAATCAGCCGCTCAAAAATTGACCTCTTTTGGGAGTGCCCGCGCTGTTTTTATTTGGAACAGAAGCTCGGCGT
Source organism: uncultured Candidatus Saccharibacteria bacterium (assembly GCA_964358745.1). Lineage (GTDB taxonomy): Bacteria > Patescibacteriota > Minisyncoccia > Phycocordibacterales > UBA10002 > UBA10002. The sequence continues at coordinate 1,104 of CAYHPP010000116.1, forward strand.
CAAGCGCCCTTCCACCGCGCCCTTCACCTTAAACAGCGCCGTGGACTTTCTTCTGAAAAGAGAATTTGATATTCACCGCGCAAAAGGGAATCCGCACCCGCTTATGAAAAAGTATGGGATTGATGCGGTACCTTACAAGCATAAGGACCTTGACCGATGGCGGCACAACTTTACCGGCGTGCAGGCGCTTCACCAGCCGACTAATTTTCTCGTGTTCGGAGCTGTGGATGACATATGGGAAAACGCGCGCGGTGAGTTGCATGTTGTTGATTACAAGGCGACGTCCAAAGACGAGGTGATTGACAATCTCAATGAGACGCGCTGGCACAACCAATATCGGCGGCAAATGGAAGTATATCAGTGGCTTCTGCGGCAAAACGCCTTCGCGGTTTCCGACACGGGCTACTTTGTCTACGCCAACGCCTACCGAGACCGTGAAGCCTTTGACGGCAAACTGGAATTTGATGTTCGTGTCATCCCGTATGCGGGCAGCGGCGATTGGATTGAAGATGTCCTGCGGCGCGCAAGGAAATGCCTCATGTCCGAGCGAATTCCCGAAACGGGGGAGCTCTGCGAGTACTGCCCGTATCGCGAATCGGCTGGGCAAGCGTTTCGGAGCGCAGTAAGGTCGGGCGGCGGCGTAGCACCGGCGCCGGAACAAAGTAGCACGGATGAGGAACATGCGAGGGACACGCACCACACGAAAAGCGCGGCATCAGGAACCCTCTTTTAGGGAGCGAGTTTTTGCCGTCGTGAAGAAAATTCCTGCGGGCTGCGTCCTTACCTATAAGGATGTTGCTCATCGTACCGGAGCGCCGCTCGCAGCGCGAGCCGTGGGAGGCATTTTGAAAGGGAATTATGACCCCCGCATTCCGTGCCATCGGGTCATTCGCTCCGACGGAACTCCTGGCGGATACAATCGCGGAGGAGCTTTGCGAAAGAGACGCATTCTGCGCGCGGAAGGTTTCAACGTTTAAACACGCACCACATGCCCGTCAGCCGACCATGCCTTTCAGTTGAGAGCGGCAGAAAGCAGCCCTCTTCTTTGTCTAGGAAAAATGCGCTAGGATATCGTCATGAAGATTAAGAGCGGCACCGCAGCGGATTCGACAAGCTCACCGCAGGGCGAGAG
>CAYHPP010000117.1:0-2180 GCA_964358745.1 uncultured Candidatus Saccharibacteria bacterium
GCGACAACTGCAACCGTTTTATACTGGCGGTTCAGATATGCCTTAGCCCCAAGCGCGATCGCGTGCGAGATTTCTTTCATCCGGTCGGAGCCGGCGCTTTTCTTAACAAGGCGCCACGCGGCGAGAGCGCCGTAGACGAGGGCGAGCAATGACGAACCGAGAGCGAAGATGATGACGGGGTGCATATCGTGACGATTAATGATAATGCGAATATGCGAATGGATATGAATCAACGAATAGCTACGAATCAGATTTAAAGACTTTTTTGATGTGTAATTAAAGGTGCTCGCTTATTTTTTCTCCTCCGGTTTTTCTTCTGGAGTTGTCGGAGGGAGACTACTTGACGCCGATTCAGCGTCCGTTTTTGTATTCGCTTCGGCGCCTGCTTCAGCGAGCGCCTCTCCTTTCGCGCTGCGAATGTCAATTTTCCAGCCGGTAAGTTTGGCGGCGAGGCGCACGTTTTGTCCGCCCTTGCCGATCGCAAGCGACTGTTCTTCTTCGGTCACTTCAACAATCGCCTTCTTTTCCGCCTCCTCTATCTTTACCGACAACACTTCCGCGGGCGAGAGCGCCGCTTCCACGAATTTTGCCGCGTCGGGTGCCCATTCAATGATGTCTATTTTCTCCCCGCCGAGTTCCGACATGACGGTTGAGACGCGGACGCCGCGCTGACCGACAAGCGAGCCCACCGGATCAATGTGCGGGTCATTTGAAACGACAGCAATTTTGCTTCGGGAGCCGGGCTCGCGCGCGATGGCCTTGATTTCAACCGCGCCGGACGCCACTTCGGGGACTTCCTGTTTGAAAAATTCATAAATGAGTTTTGGGTGGGAGCGGGAGAGCTTGAGGAAAATGCCTTTCGGGGTTTCTTCCACGCGGTAGAGGTACGCCCTGATGCGCTCGCCCGGACGATAACGCTCGCCCGGCATCTGTTCTTCGTAGGGGAGGATGCCGGTCGCGCGTCCCATGTCAATAAAGAGGTTCCCCCGTTCAATGCGCTGAACGGTGCCGGAGACGATCTCCCCCTGCCGCGCGCCGTATTCGGTCATGACGGAAGTCTTCTCGGCCTCTCGAATCTTTTGGATAATGACCTGCTTTGCGGTCTGTGCGGCGATGCGCCCATAGTCGCCCTTGCTCTCCAGAGGGAAGATAATTTCATCATCAAGCACTGCGTCTTTTTTAATCTTGCGCGCGTCTTCAAGCATGATGTGGTGCTCGGGGTTGAAGTAGATGCGCTCGTCTGTCTCATCGCGCGTCCGTTCTTCCTCCTTCATCTTTTGAATCTCCTCCTCGGGAATGACGCGGGTCTCATCCACGACGATTTTGACTTGATTGAACACCGTTTTCCCCGTGCTCAAGTCAAAGGCGGCCCGGACGATCTGACCTTTCTTGCCGTACTCTTTTTTATACGCGGTCGCGAGCGCCGCTTCTATCGCTTCAAGCACCTTCTCGCGCGGTATGCCGCGCTCATCCTCAAGCTGGTCGAGGACGGAATTGATGATTTTTAGGTCAAACATAATGGTGAGATACTAATCTGCGAATATATGCCAATGCAACGAAAAAATACAAATGTGATGCTAATCTACGAATTACATACGAATGCTACTAAAAAATGCGAATGCGAAGATTAGTATTTTTTCGTTGCATTAGTACCTCATTCGTTGTTTCGTATCTTACTTAAAAAAAGAGTCCGCCCCGTTAGGCGAACACTCAATACCGAAAGGGTAGCAAGAGGTGATGTTTTTGTCAAACTCACCAGCGTGCATAGTGTGAGTAACTATTCGGCTTACAATAGCGGTGAACGGTACGCCGTCCAGTGTAGTGGCACATACTCTGCTCCGTCCCGCTCGTATGAAGACCCGGATTTGAGGACAGATTTAATTGCCTTATCACCGTTGCAGTTTCCGCAATTTTGAAAAGAGGGGACGGTACATATCTTCCTGTATGTCAATACGAAGTTCCCCCCGGTCGACTTTGTCACGGAATTCCACCGGCGCCTTTTCAATAATCGCCAAAGGTTGTCTTTCACTCCCCTCGCCCATGACTAAACCTGCAGCAGAGGCAAGACCATCGGCTATGTTAGTGCGGGAAAATTTGAATCTTCTGCCAAAAATATCTGGTGTACCGCGGTAGTCTTTAACGCCACGGAAACCAGCATATCCGAGAGCAACGCCGGTTAC
>CAYHPP010000118.1:0-2177 GCA_964358745.1 uncultured Candidatus Saccharibacteria bacterium
GAAAGGGGTCGGGAAAACTGTAGTTTTCCCGTGGAGCCCGCCCGTGCCGAAACGCCAGCCCGACAAAGGCATTCTGGCGGGGCACGTTTCGGGCGGGGAGAGCAGTGAGCGAGTCTTCGAGCGAACGCTCCGAACCGTGGGTTCTCAAAGGAAACTCCGCTCTCCGAACGCCCTGTGCTCCTGCAAGAGGGTAGGACGAGCGGGGTTTACAAAGAGTATACCTTGGCGGGACTTTGAAACAAAGTTGAGCAGCGTAATGTGGGCAAAGAAAAGCCGCTGGAGGGATGAGCAGTTTTTCAACAAAACCGGAAGTGTCCCAAAAGGAGCGGTTTTGCCGAAGCGACCAGCGCGAAGCTACTCTGTCTCCAGCGGCTTAAAGTATGATACATCGTTGCGCAACAACTCGCCAATGCTGCGGGCAAAGAAAATCCGCCAGAGAAAGAACGCAGGGGGCCTCGGGATGGGGAGGGAGGTTCGGACCGACCTGTGCTCTCGCTCTCTGGCGGAAATTGATGCGTTTCCAAAAGCAGGAAACGAAAGAACTGATAGCCGAGGAACGGCGCTGACTGGCTGGATGGAACCGATCACGGTTTCCTTATTCGCCAGTGTAGGTGGGATGACGCTGCCACCGGCAAAGATGTTCTTTCTTAAAAATGTGTCCCGCAGAAAAAGTGATGACGTTGTGGCTCGTTTTCCGGGCCTGATTTCCGCGGGACAGAGCCGAAGAGCATCGTGCTTGGTGTTCGCCCGCGCACCGACGCATCCGGCTCAACCTCCTCTGTTAAGATGATAACAGAACGCGGAAGAAAAAGAAACGCCCTGGCCACACGGCCAAGGCGACTGGGAATCCGTTTGCCAGCAGTAACCAGCATGGTTGCCCGGTTAAATACTTGTACGGACTCTCCTTACCCAGTACATATAGAATAACACGGGAGGGAAAGCAATTCCCACATTTCACTCTTAACTTTTAACCGTTAACCCCAGCGGTAGAAAAATCAGAATTTCTCACTACGGGGCGTGCTTGTAGTAACTTAAACTATTCCGGAGCCGATGGCCGGAATTGAACCGGCAACCTACGGTTTACGATACCGTTGCTCTACCAATTGAGCTACATCGGCGTATGTATCATCAAACGCCTCCCTTCTTTTGCCCTTTTACTTAATACCCGATTACCTCTCCCGTTTCCCCGATTTAATCCGGCATATGTGGGAGTGAGAGAATCACAATTCGGACAAAGCAAACGGAGATTACTTGCCACGTTGTTGCGCCAATTACCATCAATGTGGTCGGCAACCAACGGCACCTTCTTGCTTTTGGGATTCACTTCTGACCACCCGCACAGTTGGCACTTATTCCCAAATTTTCTTCGCAAGTAACGCTTAATGTGGGAATTAACAGTACCGATACTTTGCAATCCCGTCACTTTTCCGGACATCCATTCTTTAATATAAGACTGGAACTGAAATTCAATCTGACAAGCGTTGCTGCAGTACTTATAGAAGGAGCGTGCTGGTTCTTTTCCACAAACTGGACATGGCTTGCGAGGTTTCTTTCGCGACATGCCTTTATTGTAGTCTACCTGCGACCAGTGTCAAATATGATAGTGGACGTTAGTTCAACATTTCCACCGGATAGACAAAAATCGGCGATTCCTCGTACGGATGCGCCTTCTTTATAGCCGAAATGACGCCACTAATCAACCGGCGTTCGCACTGCATGGCGATTCTTTCTTCCTTCACCTCTTCAATTTTTCCGACCTTCCCTATCGCGGGATTCGCGCCTTTCTCCGGCTTGAATCGTCCGACTCCTTTTACGCTAAAACTGCAGTGCGAGTAGTTCCCAACCCTCCCCGCGCCTGCTTTTCCCATCGCAAGGCGCACCTTCTTGGCGTACATCTCCGGCACGAAGGTTTCAATCATGACGAGTCCCTCCTCGTTCTCTTTTATTGCAACCACTTCTATCTCAACCTCGCACCCTTCACGCACCGTCTTGCTTATCTCCACAAGTGTTGAAACCGGTTTCGCCTTGGCAAAGTAGTGGTTCCGCACCTCGGAAATATCCTTGAACTTTGACACATCTGTCGTATAGATAACGGCCTTCACCACATCATCTATGCCAGCACCGGCCTCTGTAAGAATCGCCTGAATCTTCTGAAAGATAAACTCGGTCTGCGCCTT
>CAYHPP010000119.1:0-2166 GCA_964358745.1 uncultured Candidatus Saccharibacteria bacterium
GGAGGTCTCCCTTGCCATGGGTCTGCCTTTCCTCGTTCAAGGCTACGCTGCAATGCGGATTCAACGCTTTCCCCGTTGCGAATGAAAACCCGGCGCCCGTTTATAGTCCTCCATACACCTTCTGGATCTGTATCTCCATCGCCAGCGAAGTACACATTCTTGGCTCTCGCCGCAACAACAATGGCACGGATGGTCTTATCCCCGCCGAGCTTTTTAACCGGCATCTTCTCAAACGGCACCTCCGCCTTTTTCTTGCGCGGCGCGGCGTCTTTGCCGGGCTCGCCGAGCTCTTTATAGACCGACCCCAAAACGCCATTCACGAACTTGCCGCTGTTCTCGCCGCCAAAGGTTTTGGCGAGCTCAATCGCCTCGTTAATCGCAACCTTCGCCGGCACCTCCTCCTTGTCGGAGAAAAGAAGCTCAAAGAGGCCGAGGCGAAGCACGTTCCGGTCAATCACTCCAATCTTATCAAGCGGCCAGTCGGGTGCGGCCTTTTCTATGATGCGGTCAAGGTCGTCTTTCTTTGAGAGAATGCTCTCAAGGAGCTCCGACAGAAAACCCGAATCCGAAAGGCCGGACGCGAATTCTCTGATGTTCCTCTCGAGCACTCCCGCTGCGGCAGAACGAGGAAACTTCCGAAAATCCCACTCGTAGAGGGTTTGCAGTACGATTGACCTTGCAAGGTGCCGATTGGCCATAGAGCTAGCTTTCTAGCTTTTTAGCTTTCTAGCTTTTTAGTCCGCGACCAACAAGCTTAAGAGCCAACAAGCTATTTTTTCGCCGTCTTTTCCTTCTCTTTCTGTTTTCGGAGCTTTTTGTCAATTCGCGCCTGCACGTTTATGAGCGTGCGGCCGCGGTACGCCCCGCAGTGGGGACAGACGGCATGCGAGAGACGGCGTCTCTTGCACGACTCACACACAGAAAAACGCGGCGCGGCGAGTTTAAAGTGCGCGCGTCGGTTGTTTCGGTGGGATTTCGTTGCCCGCATTCGGACGACCATGGCCGTCACTATATACTATCTGGCCGTGGAAAACAAGCACCCGTCTACTCATATTTTCTTAAGGACATTCAATCCATCGTGGCGGAAATCCAAGATTCGAATATCGAAATTCGAAGCAAATGACATTTCTTAATGTCATTCCCGCGAAAGCGGGAATCCAGAATTCTGGTTCCCCGCCTTCGCGGGGACGACAGAACTGTCAATTGTTTCGGATTTCGTGCTTCGTGCTTCGAATTTAAACAGGAAGCTCTTCCGGTGAACTCCTGAAATCCCGTGTTTCCGAAGCGCCTCATAGTGTGCCTTCGTCCCGTAGCCCTTGTGGCGGTCAAAGCCATACGCGGGGTGCCGCCGCGAAAGCCGGACCATGTAGCGGTCGCGCCTCACTTTCGCCATGATGGAAGCGGCGGCGATGAGCGGTTCCGTCTCGTCGCCGCGCACGATGGTTTTCTGGAACAAAAACGAGCGCGGCGCCCATATTCCTCCGTCAAGAAGCACGCGAGACAACCGCGGATGAACGCCTAGTTTGGAAAGAAGTCTTCGTATCGCCCGCCTCAAGGCAAATGAGAGGCCTCTCTCATCAATAACTTTCTCGCTCACGAAAACCGTGCGCCATTCGCACAGTCCTTGCCGCGACGCTTCGCTGATGGTCCGAAACCACATTTCTCTTCCCGCAGGCGTCAGCTGCTTTGAATCTCTGATGCCGGAAAATACTCTCCCGAGCGAGCGAGCGAGCGTCCGCCGCACGAGGCACGCCCCGACGCAGAGCGGCCCCGCGAGCGAACCGCGCCCCACCTCATCAATGCCGATGGTGTATTTGTGTCTTGTCATATTCGCTCGGTCTTCATCTTAGAAAGTGTTTAATAACCTACCACCACAAAGTATGACAGACCTGTTTCGCATCGTCGCCGCGTCATCTTCGGTAAAAAACGGTTCATCCTCGGTCGGAGTACCTCGGTACACCTCCCTCGTCTTCACCGTTTTTTCCGCGAATACCACGAATCTTTGCCCGCCCGAACGAGCCCCGCCAGAATGACTCTGTCGGGCTGGCGACTCGTTCGGCTCGGGCGGGGATTGCGATAGGTTATTAAACACTTTCTTAGCAAAATTACCACACGATCGTGGGATTCCCGTGTTAATTCTGTTGATTTCTTTCTCTACAGGCGATG
>CAYHPP010000120.1:0-2157 GCA_964358745.1 uncultured Candidatus Saccharibacteria bacterium
TATTTTTCGTTATTCGTTATTCGTTATTCGGTATTCGAGATTCAAATCTATGGTTGATGAAGTAAAAACAGACGCGCCGGTGGAAGTCCCGGCAAAGTTCAAATCTATTATCGACGCGGTTGAGCAGATGTCAGTGATTGACTTGAATGAGCTCGTGAAGACGCTTGAGAAGAAGTTCGGCGTTTCGGCCGCGGCTGTTGCCGTAGCCGGACCGGCCGCAGCCGGCGCGGGCGAGGCGAAGGAAGAGAAGTCGACCTTTAACGTGGAGCTCACCGATGCCGGCGCGCAGAAGATTGCAGTCATCAAGGTGATCAAAGAAGCTCTCGCCATGGGTCTCAAGGAGGCGAAAGACCTCGTTGACGCCGCTCCGAGGATGCTCAAGGAAGGTATGAAGAAAGATGATGCCGAGAAACTGAAGAAGGATGTTGAGGCGGCAGGAGGGAAAGTGACACTCAAATAATTTCTGAATTATTTGAGTGTCATCCCCTTGAAAAAGGGGATCCAGTATCTAGGCCACCTCCGTGAAAGCGGGGATCCAGGAGACTCTAGATTCCCGCTTTCGCGGGAATGACAGAATAGGAATAAAAAACTGCCCGCGGGAGACTTCTCCCTGCGGGCGGTTTGCGTTGGACCATCCTTTCTACTTATCGCAGTGTAAAACCTCGAAAGCCCGCAAAACTGGCTCGTAATCGCCATCCCATGGTCTTTGTATGATACACACACGAAAGGTTACGGATTGTCCCGTCTGCATTTCAATGTACTTCTCGCCCTCTGGTTTTTGAACAGCAAGGATATCAATACCCCACAACTTCTGACGGTGATTGGTTTCCACTTCTATCCAAAGTTCTGGATAGCTGCTCTTTGGCAACTCTGTGCCGCGTCCGGAGAGAAGTGAGACCAGCCTTGAGATTTTGCTGCCTGGAATCGGTCTGCCTTCTGGATTTTCCCACCGACTGACTGTCGGCACGGAGATTCCCAGACGAGCGGCAAATTCGGCTGGTGAAAGACCCAAACATAACCGCAATTCTTCAACGGTCGCGGCATTTATGTTTTTCTTCGCCGCTTTTCGTGCGTTTTCTTTCAGTTGTCCAAAGAGGGCAGTGCGTCTGGAGAGGTCAAGGGGTTGCTCTGCAGAAGGGATTAGGTTTTGTATCGTCAAGATTTTTCCGGCGAATCTTTCGTCACTAATTTTTATTTTCATGGCATTTCTGGGATTTCCAGTCTTAAGAAAGCATATCTACTGTCCGTTGTCAACTCCTAGCGCAATTTTAGAGCAGTGCTAGACTAGGAAATCCTTTAGCTGATTAGCTTCTTAGTTTTTTAGGGAGAATCTCTCGCATATCCTAACAAGCTAACAAGCTAGAAAGCAGTGGGCTTCTCTCTATGGACATCCTCGGCAAACTCTTCGGCTCCGAATCAAAGGTGAAAATCATGCGCCTGTTTTTGTTCAATCCGGAAACGCCTTTTGTCGCAGAAACCGTCGCGGACCGCATCAAGGGGGGACTCTCGTCCGTGCGGCAGGAACTTGGAACGCTCCGGCAGATGAAGCTTATTCGGCCGAAGTCGTTTAGGGTGAGGATAGTGAAGCGGAAAAATGGGAAACAGAGAACTGTACACAGGAAGCTCTCCGGGTTTGCCCTCAACGCATCGTTCCCCTATCTGCAGGAATTACAGAGGCTACTCTTGAATAAGAGCCTCCTCCAAGGGGAGGAGATCAGAAAGCGGCTCGCTTCGGCGGGGAAACTTAAACTTGTTATTATCGCCGGCTTGTTTATTCAGAACCCAGAAAGCCGTCTGGACATTCTTGTCGTTGGCGACCATCTCCGAAAGCCGCAGATTCGTCATAAAATCAAGGCGATGGAGTCTGAAATCGGCAAGGAGCTTCGATATGCCGCGTTTGAGACGAGCGAGTTTAACTACCGGCTCGGCCTCTATGACAAGCTGGTGCGCGATGTTCTTGATTACCCGCATCTTGTGGTTTTTGACCGGCTTGGGCTTCCTCCTGTGCAAGTTGCTCCGAGATAGGGCCCCTTGTAAACTCCGCTCGTCCTACCCTCTTGCAGGAGCACAGGGCGTTCGGCGAGCGGAGTTTCCTTTGAGAACCCACGGTTCGGAACACTCGCTCGAAGACTCGCTCACTGCTCTCCCCGCCCGAAA
>CAYHPP010000121.1:0-2155 GCA_964358745.1 uncultured Candidatus Saccharibacteria bacterium
CGAGAAAAAGAATCTCAATCTTGATGAGATGGATAAGCGCTACTACCACTGGACGGAACTCATCCAGTCGTCTCCCGAAGCGATTGAAGAGGCGGTGCATGCGGTCATCGGCGGCGGCTACCGGAAATGCAACCTCGTGCTGCAGGAACTCCGCTTTAACCCCATGAAGCGCAACCGAACCGGCGAGCGCGACCTTGACCTTATCATTCTCGCCGCGCTCTGGGGGATGCGGCGGGCGATGGTGGAGTATCCGCAGGTAAACGCCGGACTCATCGTCTCACTTGACCGCTCCTTCAAGCCCGCTCACAACGCTATCATCGTTGACAAGGCAATTCGGTACAAGCCTGACGGGATTGTCGGCATTGACATCGCTGGCCCCGACCGGGCGTCTTTTTCAATGAAAGAGCACGCTCCACTTATTCGGCGGGCGAGAAGAGCCGGCCTTGGGATTACCATCCACGCCGGAGAAACGGGGAATATGAAGGAGCTTGAATATGTGGTGCGCGTCTTGAAACCGCACCGGATCGGGCACGGTATCATCGCCGCTAAAAATAGAAAGCTCCTCAAGGACATCGCGAAGCAGAAGATTATTCTTGAAGTGTGCCCCACGTCCAATCTCTGCAATAGCATTCTTAAAAACATGGACGAGCTCTACACAACCATCCGAGCGTTTGTTGATAACGGCGTTCGGTTTACGATTAATACCGACGGGCCGGAAATGTACCGTACAAGCGTCTTAAAGGAAGAAGAATTCTTGCTCGCGCACGGCATCATGAGCGAGAAAGAGCTTGCGCAGTGCATGCGGTGGGCGTTTGAAGGGGCGTTCGTCCGTCCGAGGGCGAAAGTTAATGGCGATAAAAAGCGATAGCAAGTCCATGGAAGAACGAATACACCGCATAGAAGAGGAGATAAAGGCCATTACCCTGCGTAATGCCCGCGTGGAGGCGGATAAGAAATGGGAAACGAGCCTGTTCCGGATGCTGTCGCTCGCCGCCCTTACCTATTTTGCGGCGGCTCTTCTTTTGTATGTTATTAGTGCCGAACGTTTTCTGCTTGGCGCGCTCGTGCCCACCGCTGGCCTCATTTTGTCTTTTCAAACCCTCCCCGCGCTTAAGCGCTGGTGGGTCGGGAAGTTCCTGCGAAGGTAGCCATACGACAGGGGTGATTTGTGTTAAACGCGCGAGACATGAGAAACGAGCTTCAATTTACTTTGAATTTTCTCCGCCGGCCCCTACAGAACGCCTCGCTCGTTCCAAGTTCTGCCGCGGCAAGCCGCGCGATGCTTCACGGCATTGATTTTTCCGCCATTCGGTCAGTTGTGGAACTCGGTCCCGGGACCGGAGTGTTTACCAAAGAGATACTCGCACGGTGCCATCCTGATGCGAAGATACTTCTTGTTGAGGTTGAAGAGTCATATGTGAGGATGCTCCGGGGAGAGTTCGGCCCGCGCGTTACGATTGAGCATGAAGGGGCGCATCGCCTGAACGAGCTGCTCAAAAGACATGGCATGCCAAAGGCCGACCTAATCGTTTCCGGCCTGCCGGTGTCGTTACCCGAGCCGATGAGGAGGATGATTCTTCAATCAATTGAGGAGCACACCACGGAGGGGGCCATCTTCAGATTTTTTACCTACAATCCGCTGTTGATGAGGCGTGCATATCGCACTCTTCCCGTCAGGAGGATTTCCCTCGTTCTAAAAAACTTCCCGCCGCTTTGGGTGTACGGGATAAACTAGAGTAGAGCGTAGACGATAGAAGGTAGAAGATGGAATGGGGTCTGTAGTAACATTCTTCCATTCCACCATTCGTGCGAATGGTGGAATGGATGGGAATGTATATGAGAAGGAGATGTATATGAGAAAGAAATGAATGAAAGAATCAGAAAAGTATCAAACATAGTGAAGGCAGAAAAAGCCGATGCGCTTTTGGTGTGGAATGAAGAAGGGAGAGGGCAGCCGGCGACGGCATGGCTTTCGGGTTTTACGGGAAGTTCGTCTACGCTTCTTATCATTCCTCCCCGCCGCTTCCTCGTCACCGACGGCCGCTATGTTGCACAAAGCAGGAACGAGGCGAGAGAATGTAGCGTGTTCATAGCTTCCGCGGCGCGTCCTTCGCTTCGGATACTCGGCCGGCTTGTAAGAAGGTACCGCGTACGG
>CAYHPP010000122.1:0-2126 GCA_964358745.1 uncultured Candidatus Saccharibacteria bacterium
CTCATGCCGATTGAAGACATTTTCTCAATTGAAGGCCGCGGCACCGTGGTGACGGGCCGCATTGAACGCGGCAAAGTGAAGGTGGGCGAGGAAGTTGAAATCATCGGCCTGAAGCCGACGACAAAGACGACCGTGACCGGCATTGAGATGTTCAATAAAAACCTGCAGGAAGGCATGGCGGGCGACAACGCAGGCGTGCTTCTCCGCGGCACCAAGAAAGAGGATGTGCACCGCGGGCAGGTCATCGCAAAGCCGGGGACCACGACGCCGCACATTGATTTTGAGGCGGAGGTGTACATTCTGAAAAAAGAGGAAGGCGGCCGACATACGCCGTTCTTCGCCGGGTACAAACCGCAGTTCTACATTCGCACGACGGACGTGACGGGCGAAGTGACGCTTCCCGAGAAGACCGAAATGGTCATGCCGGGCGATACCATTCAGTTCAAGGTAAAGCTCGTAGCTCCGGTCGCGCTTGAAGAGAAAATGCGCTTTGCCATCCGCGAGGGAGGAAAGACAGTAGGAGCGGGAGTAGTAACAAAGATAGTCGCATAGGCACTAAGCACTAAGCACTAGGCACTAGGCACTAGGCTTTAGGCGCTAGGTGAAGACAATCTTTTCAAAGAGTCCTAGAGCCTAGAGCCTGCTTAACCTAGAGCCTAAGGTATGGCAACCAAAACCACAACCAAAAAACCGGCGGCTCCGAGAAAGCGCACCGCAGCGAAACCAGCCAAAGCTGTTAAGAAGGCGGAACAGGTGGCGAGACTCCGTATCCGAGTCCGCGCATACGAGCACAAGATTCTGGACGCCTCCATCAAGCAAATTCTTGATGTGGCGCTTCGTTTTGACGCGCACATCGAAGGCCCCATTCCGCTTCCGACCGAGATAAAGAAATACACCGTGAACCGCTCGTCGTTCGTCTACAAAAACGCACGCGAGCAGTTTGAGATGCGGGTGCATAAGCGTCTCATTGACATCATCAATCCCTCGCCGAAACTCATTGAAGCGCTCACCAATCTCTCGCTTCCCTCAGGCGTGACGATAGACGTGAAGATGTTGTAGACGCGGAACTGACACGGAACGAAGCCAACACGGAACAAATACGAAACCGCCCCGGCCAAAAGCCAGGGCGGGCTAGGGGTTATTTTAAGTTAAACTTAAAATCCAAATCCGGTCCCCTCATCAGGAGGGGGTGGCTTATCCACTTATACACAGGCTACCTCGTCAAGGGGGGGGCTGTGGTATTCTTAATGCGACCATAGGGTCACTTTCGGCATTAGCAATAGTCATAGATTTCTCAACTATGAAAAGGCAATTTACGGGTTTGAGTCTTTTGTTTTCATTATTCATACTCCTCGGTTTTTCCTTCTCGTTTAATCAGGCGGCAGCTAGTCAGGTGGCGGCGCTCACGGCCAGCCAGATAGAAGCCATAACTACCCTCGTGCGTTCTTTCGGGGCGGAAGAAGCGGTGGTGGCGAAAGTGCAGACATCGCTCGGCGTGAAAGTTGAGACAGGAGTTAAACCAAGCGTTCCCCAAAGAACCGTTTCGCCTGGCAAGCCGGTTGCTTCAAACCAAGATACTATCGGCGATGTTGACCCGGAGCCGGATGGTTCATCGTGCATCGCCTTGACAGTCAATCTGCGCTATCGCGCGACCGACCGGAGAACCGGCGGGCAGGTGTCGCTCCTTCAGGATTTTCTCCAGGCGAAAGGATACTTCAATCAAAAACCAAGCGGTTTCTTCGGGACGCTCACGGCAAGTGCGGTAAAACGTTTCCAGAAAAAACACAGTTTGCCGCGAGTGGGCAATGTCGGTCCAAAGACCCTTGAGAAACTCAACAAAGAACTCGGGAACAATCCTCTTGGAGAGGAAAGGGACGAACGTGGAGAAAAACGTGCTTGTGCCATCGTTCCGCCGGGACACTTGATCGCCCCCGGCTGGCTGAAGAAAAACGAGAAGCCGATCGTCCCCCAGTGCCAAATTCTCCCTCCGGGGATCGCAATGAAGCTCGGCCTCGCGACTTCCACGCCGCCTGCGCCAACATCGACCGACACAATTGCGCCCTCTCTTTCCGGCATTTCCGTGACGAACGTTTCTTCAAGTTCGGCGCATATAATCTGGACGACAA
>CAYHPP010000123.1:0-2061 GCA_964358745.1 uncultured Candidatus Saccharibacteria bacterium
CATCAATATTTGAGCCGAGGGTTTTCGCCGTTTTTTCTTTTTTTGGTTTGCCGAAACCCATACAAACTATGAATTATGAATAATGAATTAGGAATTCTGCGATGCGAATTGATGAATCCCAGCTCGTCATCCTCGCGTAGGCGGGGATCCAGCGTTTAATCCCTTACGGTTTTTGAATCTTCCATAATGCCACCCTATTAGACCATTGATAGCAACAATTTCAACAAATAACATTATATTATGAATTACTTTAAAAGCTTCCCAACAAGATGTCGTTCCTCCCATTTCCATAGCGACTGGTTGGCAGAAGATTGGGAGGAAGTTAATTGAAAAGAAAGACGGTATAGTTACAATAATCTTATTCGCAATAGTTAAGTAAGGATGTTGTTGGCGGAATTCACTTATGAAGAAATTCTGCCGGTCAATAAAATAAAAGATTAAGAATACAGCCGCACCACATAACAGTCCTTTTACCCAATATGGCCAGTGTTTGAAAACATGCATAGTAAGAAATGTAACGTTAAAAAATCAAAATTGCGGAGCGGTTGTCGTACCATTTTCCATTTTGCCTAAAGCCCGATTGGGCTCGGCCAAATTAGGGATATTTCCATTTTGATTTTGCCTCTGGTTATACACCAATTCCAGCCGCTTCTCCACCCTGTGCCCGAACCGATCCTTGGCTTCAAAGGTCATTATAGAGTAGCCGTCCTGAAGGAGCAATGACTCGTTGAAGCGCCCTCGCTCGTCCGTGAAAATCTGCCGTCCGTTGAGGGTGATAAAAGAGGCGTTGCGGGCGTTGCCGCGAAGCATGACGATTGATGTCGTGGAGAGCGTTCCGTCAAGCGGTTCTTCAATCGTGAGAACCGGTCCCCGCAGATATTCTCGAAATTGAAAATAGGCATAGACACCGAGAGTGACAGCGGCAATAGCGATAAGCAGAATTCCCGCGATAAGTTTTGGAGTGCGTTCCATACAATTAGGCTCTAGGAAAGAAGGCTCTAGGCTCTAGGAACTTCGACGAATTGACTTTTTCTTCCCTAGTGCCTAGTGCCTAAAGTCTAGAGCCTTTATAACTGTCCCGGTCCCGGCGCTCCTTCTTCTTGCTCTCCGGACGGTGGCATGTGACCTGCTGCCCCGAGGACCTCTCGTGGCTTGGATCCGTCAGCGGGGCCGATGACCCCGCGCTCTTCAAGCATATCCATAAGCCGCGCGGCTCGGGAGTAGCCGATGCGGAGCTTGCGCTGCAGATACGAGGTGGAGGCCTTCTTGTCCCGCAGTACGGTTTCCCGCGCTTCCTCGTAGAGCGCGTCATCTATATCTTCTCCCTCGCCAAGCGAACCCTCAAAGAGGGAACCGCTTCCTCCCTCTCCGCCGCTTAAGTTTAGTTCCTGCGGGACCTCGTCCTTATACTGCTCGGAGAGATACCGCGTTACTTTCTTCACTTCAGTTTCCGAAATGAAGGCAGATTGCAGACGCACTGGCTTTGACATCTCTCCCGAGAGAAAGAGCATATCGCCCGCGCCGAGAAGTTTCTCCGCCCCGCCGGTGTCCAAGATGGTGCGGGAGTCTATTTGAGACGCGACCTGCAACGCGATGCGTGTCGGAATGTTTGCCTTAATGAGTCCGGTAATGACGTTTACGCTTGGCCGCTGGGTAGAGAGGACGAGATGGATGCCGACCGCGCGGCTCATTTGAGCAAGTCTGACGATTGCGGCTTCAAGTTCTCTTGGGTATGTTGCCATGATGTCGGCAAGCTCATCAATCACAATGACGATAAAGGGCATCCGCTCTGGGATTTTAGACGCTATTTCACCCTCGCTCGCTTTTTGCGCCCCGGCCTTTTGCAGTTTCTTGTATTCCGGTTCCACAATTGTTTTGTGGTACGAGTGGATGTCGCGCACCGATTCGGATTCAAGCACATCGTAGCGCCGGTCCATTTCTTTGGCCGCCCATTTCAGCGCGAGGATGGTTTTTTTGGCATCCGTGATGACCGGATTGAGCAGGTGGGGGATTTTATTGTAGAGAGTGAGCTCCACGCGCTTCGGGTCAATGAGAATCAAT
>CAYHPP010000124.1:0-2060 GCA_964358745.1 uncultured Candidatus Saccharibacteria bacterium
CACCAAAACTCTTTTACCCTTTTGTTTAAGTAAATCAATCAGGTAACTAAAATCGGAATCACCGGAAAAAAGCAGGAGGGTGTCGTAGCTATCCGCGAACCGAAACGCGTCAAGAGCCAGTTCAATATCCAGATTTCCTTTCGGTAACAGTTTGCCGCCGTCTATCTTGATGAATTTTATTTCTTTTGAGACAACTCTAAACCCCAACCGGCCAAGCTTCTCAATAAACTTAACTTGCTTTTCAAAGGCGCCGACTTTTCCCGTATAGTAGAAAATCCCGAAAATCTCCGCCTGGCTTTCAAGATAGTCCCGAAGTCTTTGGTAATCAATCCGCCAGCCAAGCGTCTGTTGAGAATACAAAATGTTCGCGGCATCTATAAAAACGGCGGCTTTTCCTTTTACGTATTTTGATATCATGGTTTCAATTGCGCATTTATTTTACATCACATCTTTACTACTCAAACTTCCATGTATTAAGCACTTTCCGCAATAGTGTATCATTCTCCACCGGCGCGGTGAGTTGATAAAGCGTTCCGCCAAAGATAAACCAGACCTCGCGGGTGCCGGTGTCGGAGGCAATCCAAGCGAGACCCTTGCCGCCGGAGCCGATGGTAACTTCCTGCGGTTCTTTGACAACCATCTCCGGAATGTCGCGGGCGAGGCGCGCGGCGGTTATTTCGGTATCGGGGTCGTCGTAGGGTTCAAGGTGAATCTGAAAACCGGCGTTTCGTTTGGTGTTCTGCACCACAATCGTTTCGCCGCCTTCCGGCGAAGCTAGATTAGTAACAGCGAAGCCATTGGGATACGAGAACGAGAACTTGAGGCCAGAGTGGCGGAAGGTTTGCGGCAAATTGAGCCCGCTCTGTTCCGCTTCGGGAATAGTGTTCGGAAAAATCTTAGGCGGCGCGTCTGCGGACGCACCACCTCCCCTCAAACCCTTAAATTCTGAAATAACCTTGCCATTAAGCCGCCAAACGGCAAAACCGGCCGCCAGTACCCCGATTCCGCATACTATATATATGGTGTATCTCCTGTTTCTAAACATTGTAAGGATTGTGAATTATGTGGCTTGACCCTGTGAAAAACGATTTGAGCCGGCGTCGCAAAGTCATTTTCCCACGAAAGGTCTTCAGTGTTTTCTCATGTCTTCGAGCGTCATCCCAATTTAAACACGCTTCATAGTAGATAATCCGAAATGGTCTACGGCTTTTCGTGGAAAACACTTCGCCTTTTTGATGTTGCTCAAATCGTTTCCGCAGATTTTTTGTGGAACCGATATAAAGCTTACCATCCTTCATACTCTGTAATACGTATGTGTAAAACATTTGACAAAATTACTTAAAAAATTTGCGGAATTTCACAGGGTTGACTTTTTTATTCAATTTGCTAACTTATTACTACAAACGGCTTCGGCCCGACTCCGCCGCAAGGCGGAGGAAAAAAGAAAAGACTCAAGGCAAAAGCGCTTTGAGTTTTTTCATTAACTCACTGAATTCCTTTTCTTTCATAGATCCAATATGACGGGAAAGCCGCTTGGCATCAATAAGACGGATTTGAGACAAGATTGCGACACTGACAACGCTTTCTACAAAACTGAAAGAATAGTAGTATCGCTCCGCTTTCTTGCTGGCATGTTTCTTCGCTTTTGTAAGCGGTATACCCCAGAAAATATTATGATTGAATTTGCGAATGACTAAAACTGGGCGCAGAAAATCTTGGCCGCCATCCTGTTCAAAACCAACATTGGCTCCGAAATAGCAAAACCAAATTTCTCGCTCGTGGAAAAACGGGGCGCGTGCAAGCGCATGAACTTTCTTTTTTTTCTCATTCCACTTATCAAAATCTTTTTTCATTTTTTTATATTGGACACAATTACATCACCGGCTCCGTGCTGGAACTGACATCGGCGGGCGCTGGTTCGGAAACTGATTCTGGAGCGGGTTCTGGCGTAGGTTCAGGAATCGGCGCGGGCGCGGGCGCGGGAGCAGGTTCTGAAACCGGCGGTGTGCTGGTCGCTACCTCTTCCTGCGGCGGGTTGCCTGCCCCGTTGGAATCCGAAG
>CAYHPP010000125.1:0-2037 GCA_964358745.1 uncultured Candidatus Saccharibacteria bacterium
ATTCGTGTGCACCATTCGTCAAGTGTATCTACTCGTTAAGCGTATCTACTATGAACACACAGCGAAAAAAAATACTGTACGTCATCACCAAAGGCACCTGGGGCGGCGCGCAGCGGTATCTATTTGACCTTGCGACAGCCCTTCCCAAAAGCGAATACAAAGTGGGGGTTGCTCTGGGGGGAGATGGCCTGCTGAGGAAACGGCTCGCGGCAGAAGGTGTCGAGACGATACCCCTCCCCACATTGCAGAGAGATATCTCGTTCGTGAAGGAGATCTACTCCTTTTTCTCCCTGTATAACATCTTTAGGAATATTCGCCCGGATATCGTACACCTCAACAGCTCCAAGGCTGCCGGCCTCGGTGCGCTTGCGGCACGCCTTGCGGATGTTCCCCGAATCATTTTTACCGCACACGGGTGGCCGTTTAAAGAAGACCGGCCGTGGTTTATCCAATTGGTGATATACGCCGCAACATGGCTCACTGTTTTCTTGAGTCACGGGACAATCGTGGTCTCAAAGCAAGACGAAGCGCTCGGCAAAAAAATGCGGCTCGTATCTACAAAAATCACATACATACCGCTCGCATTGAAAGCCGCTGACGACATATTGGAAAGACCGGTAGCAGAGAAGAAACTGTCCTTCGGTATGTCGGGAAACACCGCGTATAAGACACCATGCCGTCTGGTGACTATTGCGGAGCTTACAAAAAACAAGGGTGTGCTGCCATATGGGGTGGAGATGATTCGGAAACTTGAACAGGATTCCCCGGGAGCATATTCCTACACGATTTTTGGAAAAGGTGAAAACCTGCCGGAATTGCAAAACCAAAGCGGGAAACTACCGATCTGCTTTGAGAACATAGCGGAATATAGCGAGAAGCCGAGCGATCTATCGACCGATGCGTCACGTTATCTCAAGGCATTCGACATATTTGTACTTCCCTCAATAAAGGAAGGCATGCCCTATGTCCTCCTTGAGGCCGCTGCGGCTGGACTCCCTATCGTCGCCACGAGCGTTGTTCAAGAAGAAGCGGATATCCTGCCAAACATGCGTTTAGTCAGGCCTAAAGACGGATACGCGCTAGCTAGGGCAGTTCAACATCTTAAAGAAAATATGCCAGAAAAAACAGAAAGGGCAGCTTTCCAGTCATTCCCACGCATGTTGAAACAAACCGTCGCGCTCTATCGCGTTTAAGAGTTCGATGAAACTCCCACAAACTCATTCTGCATAACCTCCTTATGCGTCGTCCGCCGGTATGCCCGCTGTCCCATAAGGATGCCAAGTCCGGCAAAAAGCGTGAAGAGAGACGTACCTCCATAGCTCACGAATGGGAGCGTGATGCCCGTAACGGGAAGGAGACCGACATTCATTCCAACATGTATGAGTACTTGCGCGGCAATGAGAATTGCAAATCCGAGACCGTAGAGAATTTCAAAATTGGAGAGCCCATGCATCGCATGGAGAAGAATGCGCCACATAACGACGGCATAACAAAGAAAGAGAATGAGGACACCGACAAAACCCCACTCCTCTGCAAACGCCGCAAAGATGAAATCGGTCTCATATTCAGGGAGAAACTGCAGCCGCGACTGCGTCCCGTATCCTACGCCCTTACCAAGAAGTTCACCCGAGCCCACGGCGATCATTGATTGGTAGGCATTGTACCCGGAGCCGCGAATGTCCGTGAGCGGATGGAGAAAAGTGACGAGACGCTGTTTTTGATAATCTTTGAATATGTAGGTCCACAGAAAAAGTCCCGAGAGAGCCGCGACGAGAAGCACCCCGAGGAGGTGCCGCTTGGAAATGCCGGAGAGCAAAACCATGCCGAACCAGACGGAAGCAATCACAAGCGCGCCCCCAAAATCAGGCTGAAGAAGAACGAGGAAGAAGAGGATGCCCGCATAGCATCCGGAAATCAGGATATGCTTCATGTGCGCTATCTCTATATGCCGCCGTGAAAAGTATTTTGCCAGAATGAGAATCAGGAGGAGCTTAACCGGTTCCGCCGGCTGAATGCATAACGCGCCGAAATCAAGCC
>CAYHPP010000126.1:0-2037 GCA_964358745.1 uncultured Candidatus Saccharibacteria bacterium
CTAAATCCGAAATCCTAAACCCTAAACCGACAGCTTTGCTGTCGTTCCCGTGCAGGCGGGAAACCAGTCTTTCTGGTTCCCCGTTTTCACGGGGATGACATTAAGAAATGTCAGTTTGGAGTTTAGATATTAGAGTTTAGAGTTTGGAGTTTAGCGCGTTTGCGGAATGATAGCGCGGTCTCCTTCCAGGAGCCCCTCAATGACTTCCACTTCCCGACTACCGCTTCGCGCCCCAGTTTTTACCGCCGCCTGTTTTGTCGTCCCATCAGGCAAGAGCTTCATCACGAAAAGTGTTCCGTCCTCCGATGTAACGGCGCGAGAGGGCAGGAGCAGTACGTTTGTTTTTGAAAGTTTCTTGATGGTCAAATTCGCGGTGAGTCCCGAACGGAACCGCGGGTCCTGCTTCTCGAAGGAGAACGTCGTTTTGTATGTCGGCACCCCCTCTATTTCCGTTGAAGCAGGCTCGATCTGCGAGACGCGCGCTTGGAAGCTCACCGCGTCGCCGTAGGCGTCAAGCGTTACCGCTGCCTCGGCGCCGACAGCAATTTTTGCGATGTCGGCTTCAGGCACATGCGCTTCAATCGTGAACCCGTCCGTGCCGAGGAACTCCATAATGACTTTTCCCGCCTGTATTGTCTCCCCCGCCTCAACATTGTTGGAGGAAATGCTTCCGCGAAACGGAGCGCGAAGCAGCGTCTTTTCAAGGAGCGCTTCCGAATTCCGCAATTTCGCCTTTGCTTGCGCGAGCGTCTGTTCAGCCCTGACGAGCGATTCCGGTGTCGCTCCCGCCTTGGCGAGGGCAAGCGCGCGTGTAGAGCGCTCAAATTCCGCTGCCCCATCGCGGATCGCGTTTGCAAGGTTTTGCACAGAAGCGAGGGCACCTCCGAGCGAGCTTCGGGCGGAAGTGACGCGAGAGCGATAGTCGGCAAGCGTCGCCGCGTCGGAGACGCTTTCATCTCGGAGCGTGAGCCCGAGCGTAATGAAGAGATCCTGTATGAGGCGGAGATGTTCTGAGGCCTCCTCAAGTGTTTGCGCTGACGCTGGCCCGCTCTGCACCGATTTCTGAAGGTCTGAAACGGCTTGTCCTGCGCGCAGACGCTTCGCTTCGGCATCATATGCCTCTTGCGTTCCCGAAAGGTATGTGAGGCGGGGGGTTTTTGTATCGTCGTTTAGGAAAAACGGCGCGGCGTACCGATTGAGCGCTTCTTCCGCGGCGCTGTGCGCATCGGTAAGGACTCCAAGCACTCTGCTTTCGCTATTTTTGAACGACACTGCCGCCTTACGCGTCTCCGCTTCTCTTAATTGGATTTCTTCTTCTCGCGTTCCTCGCTTTGTTTCTGCGAGGTCGGCTTCCTCAATCGCGACGAGCGCTCTACTCTCTGCAACCGCCGCGTATTCCGAACCATTCTCAAGCGACGCGAGGATGGCGCCGGCCTCCACCTTTGCGCCCACCGTAAACGGCAGCGATCGCACCATGCCTCCTCTGTCAAACGAAAGCGAAACCTTCCGCGCCGCCCGCACGGCGCCGGTGACGAACACCTCTTCCACGATGTCTCCCCGTCGCACTGCGACGACATCCCCTTGGAGGGTTCCCGAGGAAAGCGTGAGGAAATAGGCCACTATAAGAAGGGCTACGATACCTAGACCTATATAGACAGAGGGCTTTTTGAGGGATTGCATGGGGCGCCATTCTGACATGTTTGTTGTCCATAGTAAAGTCTTTCATCCTATTGCATTTTTTGAGCGCGGTATTAGTATAGCCATAGTCGAAAACTTTTAACTTTTAACTGTTAACCTTTAACAATCATGGAACCGGAAACACAAAACGCAGGGCAAAACGCGGCGAGCGGGTCGGGAAATGGATCGGGAGGGGTCGTGAAGACCGTTATCTGGCTCGTCGTCCTCGTGCTTATCGTCGGAGGATTAATCCTCTACGGCAGCAAAAAAGATGAAGGCGAGGGGGCAATGACCAAAGAGCCGATTAAGATTGGGTTTATCGGACCACTCACGGGAGACGCGGCATCGCTCGGCACCGTC
>CAYHPP010000127.1:0-2029 GCA_964358745.1 uncultured Candidatus Saccharibacteria bacterium
ATAGAGCGAAAGCGTCACTTTGAATTCGGCCGGGTTCTCGGGAGCAAGCTTTATAATTTCTACTCGCGGTGGGCCGCGCGAATTGAGCGCTTCCACCTGGAAGATTTCGGCGAGCGCCTCCGAGAGCGCGTGTTCGGAGGCTTCTTCCCAGAGTGCCATTTCGCCGATGCGCTCGCGGAGCATCTTTTCTGGCACGAATCCCTTTCGGAAGCCCGGCAGTTCCGCATCTTTCTTGAGCCGGTCAAGCACATGTTCTCTCTCGTTCGAAACCGCTTCCGGAGGAAGTTCAATGTGTATGAAGAATTCTGACCTCGGCAGAGGTTTTTTCTCTTTAATGGTGTAATGCATACGGCAAAAACAAGACGACACACAACACAAACCTCACAAAAATCCAAACAAATCTACAAACTCCTCAAAACACAAACGGAGACATGTTTGAAATGTCTGAAAAGTTTGTGTTTTGTTTGGGTATTGTGCACTGTGTTTTGTGCTTTGTCACAATGATTGTGCTCGCATCTTCTATCGGGCAGTGGATGTTTCAGCGTTAGGGCTTTGAAATGCCGCATCGCGTTCGGCAAGCTTGGCGCCCCAAAAGTACAGCGCCCCGGCGATGAGTACCACGACAATGATGATAATTCCGATGAACGCGCCCCATGAGGTGTGATGGGGAGCAGTGATACGTTTCTCCGGTTCCCGCGGCAATTCCTCAAGAGGTGCGGGCGTGGTGATTTGGGGTTGCGCCGGGGGCTCGTTTGATTGGACGGGAAGCATAGCGAGAAGAATCTTTAAGAACTCGCGCAAGGTCAATTTTGCAGCTTTGTTATTCACCAACTGCGGCCTCGAAGTCGCCCTCGAGGTTCTCAAGTGGGGTCGCATTGAGGTCGGCTTCAATCGAATCGAGTTCATCGGAGGAGCTTTGTTCTTGAAGCGCGTCAGTCACCGGGTCAGCGGGTCCGCCGAGGAAGTCTTCGCGTGATAAGTAGAGCGCGGCGAGAACAAGGATGATAATGGCAACGATACCGGTGACCAAGACAGCTCGGCTCTTCTGTCCCGCGCCGAGCGGTTGGTTTGGTTGGGTTGGATTCATATCGTGGATGGTTTAATTTCCCGTGCTTTCGGTGGTAGTGGCAGGAGAGCCGCTTCGACCGGGTTTCATTCCGTTCACGGTGTCAATCAGCGCCTCATGGGCGGTCTTAACACTTTCCTTTGCAGTCTTTACGGCGTTCCGCACACGTTCTAACACGGTCTCTATGTGAGCTGCGCCACCCAGGCTTCCCCCAGCAGTTTTGATTGCGGCGGTGTCGTTTCGTGCTTGGGAGAGTTTCGCCTGTGCATCGGCAAGGTGAGTTCGTGAGGCGCTCATATCTCGCCCTTGTTCCTCAAGTTTCCTAAGGCGCGACTCAATACGCGTCGCGAGCCTCTCGAGCCGTTCGACTGCGGCTACAAAGCGCTCGTGCAAGCGCTCAAACTCTCGGTGAAAACGGGAGCGTCGCAGTTCCGTCTGTTTCGCCGTTATTTTCTCCCGCGCTTCTGTTCTGGTGTCTTTACTGTTTTGCTTTGCTTCGGTTCGGACCGCTTTAGTCTCCAGCCGCACCGCTTCACGGGTTTTGCCGGAGCTTGTGGCCGTCTCCCGAATTGCTTTGATATCGGTTCGCGCTTTTTGGAACTCGTCCTTGACCGTTTCGCGGCGCTCCACGCGAATATCACGAATGTCTTTCCGGAGTTCGCGAACGGGTTGAGATTTTGGCCTCGCAGGAACGGGAGATGCGACACCGGCGGTATCTGCCGCCAGTGCGGTGCCGGCAAGCAAGAGCGAGACAGCGGCTGTTACCACAACCGCGGTTATTCTTTTATTTTGAATAGCCATGATTCGGCGTTAGAACTTAGTAAAGGGGCTAAAGTGCTATGAGTATAGCAAAAAAGCGCCTCTTCCGGCAATACCATAATGTATCTGAACTTATGCATACCAAGCCGAAAGAGATATCAAGGTCGCGCCTTGATAGTTGGGACCTGGGATCTGAGTTTTTTG
>CAYHPP010000128.1:0-834 GCA_964358745.1 uncultured Candidatus Saccharibacteria bacterium
CCCTAACTTTTTCTTATAAGACACAATCCGCCATGTTTTTTTGGGCTATGTCGCACTTCTACAGAATTACTTCGGGTTACTCCAAGTGCCTATAATTAGCCTTTTCTTTTTCCCATCGTGCCAACATGAAATCTTTAGCAAAATTTCTGAAGGATTTTGGCGTAAAAATCTCTCCGAGAATATCTTTGTCCATTATCGGTGATTCTATTTCTCCGGAGTAATTACCTAGGCTGCTATACGGATATTTACAAACCCAGTTGTAAACTTTGTCAAAATTTTTCAGTGATACACCGTTTTGAACAACTTCTTTAGGCACAAGCTCAAAGGCGTTTTTCACCTGAATGTACACACTTACTCCGCGAAGATAACTATCGCCGGTGATTGTCCTTGATTTATACGCGCCCTGAAAGATACTGCCTCTTTCCTGATACTTCTCATTAAAATGTTTAGCCATACCCGTGCCGAGTTTTTGCATAAAAGTTGAAATTCCATTTTCTCGAATCTCCCTCAGAAGCAAATGGAAATGATTATCAAGAAGACAGAAAGCGAGAAGCGCAACAAGTTTATCCTGCTTCGGCCATACGGTGGGACGGTTTAAGGTATGCACAAGTTTTTCGTCCAGCAAATCTCGAAACCAATGTTCTCTAGCGTTTGAGTCGTTGAAATGTCTTAGCATCAATAAAAACCGCCAACGATCATTATCATCGCGGACAATTGACAGACCGCGCCCGCCGCGCTTTATTGCGTGAACATATGAACCGACTGTGTAAGGTTCCCGTCTCATCGTATTATTTTACTGTAGAAGTCAGACTTCGCCAAGTATTGGCGAAGTCT
>CAYHPP010000128.1:844-2028 GCA_964358745.1 uncultured Candidatus Saccharibacteria bacterium
TTTTATTTTTTTTGTTATTTATCAATTCGAGCCTTTTATGTGGATAAGTGTGACTTCTACTGAGACGGCTTTCCACATTGGTTTAAATGGGTAGACGGTTTATTATGTACAGTATGAAAAAAATCAAAGTGGCGATTAACGGGTTTGGGCGGATTGGGCGGGCGTTCTTTCGGGCGGCAAGTACACGGCCCGACATGAGTATTGTGGCTGTGAACGATCTTGGCAGCAAGGAGAATATGGAGTACCTCCTTGCGCATGACTCGGTATATGGAAAAAGCGAGTGTACGCTTTCGGGTATTGAGTATGTAAGCGAAAAGGAGCCGAGGAAACTTCCGTGGAAGAAGCTTGGCGTGGATGTCGTCATTGAAGCAACGGGGTTCTTTACGAGCGCGGAACAATCAAGAGCGCATCTTGATGCGGGTGCGAAGCGGGTTATCATCACGGCTCCGATAAAGGATGGCGAGACGATTCTAATGGGACTGAACGAGGAAAAACTCTCCGATGCGGAAGTGATTTCAAACGCGTCTTGCACCACGAATGCCGCGAGTCCTATTATCGCGATTCTTGATGAAGCCATCGGGATTGAGAAAGCGGTTCTCAACACCGTACATGCCTACACCGCAACCCAAGCTCTGGTGGATAGTCCGGCCGGGAAGAAGGGGTTCAGGGAGGGGCGGGCGGCGGCGCACAACATCATCCCCTCTTCAACCGGCGCGGCCATCGCGGTTACTAAGGCATACCCCTCGCTTCAAGGGAAATTTGACGGCATCTCGCTTCGCGTGCCGGTTATTTGCGGCTCTATTGCGGATATCACCTTTATCGCCAAACGCGACACAAGCGCGGAGGAGGTGAACGACATTTTGCGCAAGGCGGCGAAGGAGAAGCGTTGGGAAGGGGTTTTCGCGGCGAGCGATGATGAACTTGTCTCGAGCGATATTGTGGGCAACACGAACGGCTCCATCGCGGAACTTTCCATGACACGCGTCGTTGGCGGCAACCTCGTCAAAGTTCTCGCATGGTACGATAATGAAATGGGGTACGCAGGGACGCTTGTCAGACATGTCTTGAAGGCAGGAGAACATCTGGACTAATTTTCAATTTTGCAATTTTCAATTTCCAATCAATTTTCAATGAAGCAACGAAAATGGTAATTGAACATTTATGATAGTGTACTTTGCCGGGGA
>CAYHPP010000129.1:0-1971 GCA_964358745.1 uncultured Candidatus Saccharibacteria bacterium
TTTGTGATTGACAGTCAGGGGAGGGTGGGGGTGGGGACGACGACGCCGAGCGCGCAACTGGAAATCGCGGGGAGCGGCTACTTCACCGGCGGTCTTGGCGTAGGGATACTCAACACCACGCCGGGCACCTTCAGAGTGGGGCAGTGCGTGACGGGGGATACAAAACTTCTCGCGAGACGCCGCCGGAGGAAAAAGGGATTAGGCGCCAAGCGCTCCGCGCTAAACGATTCCGATTGCGAGTACGGCCACGCCGAAGAAATCGCCATCAAAGACATTCGGACGGGCGACCTTGTGTATTCGCTTAACGAAAAAACCGGCCGCTTTGAATGGCAGGAAGTTATGGCGCTCTATGATATGGGCGAGAAGCCGGTCTACAAAATAGTGACGGCGGGAGGGAAATCAATTACAACCACCGCCAACCACCCGTACCTCACCAAACACGGCTGGGTAAGCGTGGGGGATTTGCGGGAGGGCAACAGCATCGCTTTGCCGAGAGCGGAGGCGCTAGGATTTGCGCGGCTTGGGCTCGTAGAAAATCGCTACGGCCAGCATTCCGAGGGCCAATATGACGGCCACGATGTTGAAAACAAAATTGCCCATACAATTTATTCTTTGTGGTTCATGGCCACAATGAAAATTATTGTTAAAATCGCTCCGATTATTAAATACGCGATGGTTAAGTTCATGGCCGTTGATGAAAGTTATCTTGCTAATCTCACGCTGAACCACAAACTGGCGACCGTTACGAGCGAGCCGACGGTGAACACGACGCCCGGAATCGGAGCGGAGATACTGCTTGATGGCAGAAAAAATCCGACGACTGTTGAAGCGAAAAGGATTTTTGAAACGTCGGAAAAGTATTTTGACAAAAGGACTGTCTGGGGATGGCTGAATTTCATGGGGCAATTATATAAAGACGAGCCGAACGATGTCAAATGGGAAAAAATCCTCGCTGATGAGGCGCTATCGGCGATAGGCTTCGGACCTATGGCGAATGCTCGTTACCACAATAGTGCGATTATTCACAAAGAATTTAGCTCTCCAGTCTCCGACTTGAAAGCGGTGCGTTCCTTCGGAGTCGCCGTGGAGTCTTTTGGAGAAGGCAAGAGGGTTGGATGTTTGGCGGTAATGGTCAAGTTTCTCAATGATGCGTTCATCTACATCAAGAGACAGGCGCGTTCGGTCACGTTGCGCATTGCGGGAAAGAATAAGCTGCCACATAGAAATGCTTATGAATGGCGAGCCGTCGTCTCTTCTTTTATCCGCTCAATAGAAACGGCGCGGCCTAGCCTAATATCGCGAAGCGCATCTTTTCTTTCTTTTGCAAGCGCAACTCGAAATGCCGGATTGAAAGTTTCAATGTCTTCTGCGGTTTCGTCAAGTTCCAACGCGAGCGCATTTGATATGTTCCATCCTGACGCTTCGGCTACCACAATGAGATTTTCTAATTTGTGGAGAAGCCATGCGGGTAGGCGCGGATTAGAAAGACCCTTCCGAAACGCTTCAGGATTCCAGATGATGTTAAGCTTTTTGAAACGCGGCTTGAGAAATCGGACCAGCCCTTCTTCAATTAATTGTCTCGGTCGCGGTGAGAGCGCTGTTTCGAGCGATACGATTTTTGACAGTGTGTTGGCCATAGTTAAAAAGGGTAGCAAATTCTTGACAAGTTTGTCAAACAAGGATTTTGGTAGCGTGGTCTTTGATGAAATTGTTTCTATTGAATATATGGGCGTGGAGCGAGTTTTTGACATCTCGGTGGAAAAAACTCACAACTTCGTGGCGAACGGCATCGTGGCGCACAACACCGCCTTCCACGTGGACTCGTCGGGGAATACGGGTATTGGCACCACCACTCCTGCCAAAACACTCTCGGTGCAGGGAGACGCCATCGTCAGTGGAACGCTCACCACGGGAAACCTCATCGCCACCTCCTCTACTATTACGCTCTCGGGACTTGGGACGGACATGCTC
>CAYHPP010000130.1:0-1956 GCA_964358745.1 uncultured Candidatus Saccharibacteria bacterium
AATAAAAAGCGTTTTACGCAACATGAAAAGTGATGTCCGCTTCGGGCATCACTTTTTTCAGTTGCGGATGAAAAGAGGCTCGCCATCGTTCCTCCATCATCTTGCAGAAATCCCAAGTTTGTTGCCAGATGATACGGCCGGTAAGAGCGGCGAAGCCGCATCGTCTTCTTCACAGGTGCAGCGTATAAGAGGATGCGCCGCACACACGGCTCCACGAAATAATATTATTCATTTAGCGGATTCAACAAATATATGTCTACACAATCATGGTACAAGACAGCGCTCGCCCCATTACTCATTACGGCATTCGCCCTCTCGCCCGCCTTTGCATACGCCAAGCAGGGAAAGAGCGGTGACGACGGGAGTAAAGGTCGCAAAGAAACCGCCGCTAGGATGCAATCGGCGGATGACGACGATGATGACGATGACAAAGACGAGAAGCGGGACAAAAATGAGAGAAGAGAGGAAAGAGCCGAGCGGCTCCTTGAGCGGAGAGAAGAAAGAATGAATCGCGCTGAAAAGGAATGTTTGAGAGCGTTCGGTCTCCTCATCTCCCGCGGGCATAGAACGGAGCGCTTTGAAGAACTCCGGGACAGGGTGTGTTTCTGGCCCTTCGGGATATGGAAAAAAATCAGCGATGGCGGAGCTTCCACGACGCCTCCCGCGCCGGATACGACGGCTCCGGTTATAAGCGGCATCAAAACAGAACCGAAAGTCTTTAAAGCGGAGGTGCAATGGGAAACAAACGAAAAGGCCCGAGGCATACTCTACTACGGCACCACGACTCCGCTAAACACTGCGACGGCCGCGCGGATTTCACGAGGGCCCGCGAGAACCCATCATATGGAACTCGCTCCCCTCTCCGCTTCAACAACCTACTATGCGCTCATGAGCGCGACCGACCTTGCCGGCAATACCGCGACCTCTTCGGAGTTCTCGTTTACGACCAAGTCCGCCCCGCCCGATACGACTCCGCCCGTTATAACCGCTGTCGCGGTGCTTACCGGCACGACGACGATAAGCGTCAGGTGGCAGACGAACGAACCGGCGACGAGCAAACTGTTCTTCAGCACGTCAACTCCCTTGAACGCAAACGCTTCCACGACGCCCTTCAGTGAAAACGCAACTCTCGTAAGAAGGCACCGGCTTGACCTTGGAAGCCTTGCGACCGGCACCATCTATTACCTCATCGCCGAGTCAAAGGACGCCGCCGGAAACACGCACCGCACCAACCAGTTCCAGTCAACCACGCTCGGCATCTAACTCGGCGTCTCACTGCTGCGATTCCACACAAAAACTCCCGTCTTGGGAGTTTTGTGTGGAAGGCAGAGGGGATGAACGAATTACTTTCTGCTCTACAGTTGCAGTAATTGGATAAGAGTTCAGCGCTACCCTGCGATAGCGCTGTTTGAAAGTTTGCGGTTACTTCACCGAGTGGAGATACCACCATTTCTGAAGACCGTTCACGAGACGGCTTAATCAAACTCGCCCGCCTTCACGCCTTTCACAAAGGCATTCCACTCATTGTGGCTAAAGAAGAGTGTCGTTTTGCCAGTGTCCTTGCTGTCGCGCACTGCTACGCCTTGTGGTTTCTTGGCCACTTGAACACACCAGTGATCATGCGTACGATTCGTCCAAGAAGATGTCCGAAAATCGGAATCCTCGACTGTAAAGGCTTTCGCTTTGATGGAACTCACCTCTCTTTCTAGGGAAACATCTCATGTTAATTGATAACATATTCGCTAGGGAAAATCAATCCAAACACGCCTTTGGGCCTTTTGAATGAATATAATGCTCCGGTGGTAGGACCGTGAGTACACTTCTCTCCCTCGCCTCTCACCTCGCCGCCGCTCGGTTCGGGCTGGGCACCGCCTCGCTCCCGCATCTGCTGATGCGGGTACCGCTCCGGCGTTCGAGTCCTAACGAAAGCTGTCCCACAGCTTTCTCCACCGGAGC
>CAYHPP010000131.1:0-1925 GCA_964358745.1 uncultured Candidatus Saccharibacteria bacterium
CGTGGAATCTGCAGGGTTCATGCGCCGGAACTCCCTTGACCGCAAGCGCAGGGAGTATAGTGAGCTGGACGGCAACGCAAACCTCTACGCTCCAAAACCCCAGTCAAGGACATTATGAATGGATATGGAGCGGCGCCGACGGCTTAAGCGGAACGGCGCAGGCGGTACAAAAAGCATACGCGACAGCGGGAGTGAAAAACGCGACGGTCGTCATTAAACTTGTTCTCACCAGCGGCAAAACAGAGAGCATCACGAGAACCTGCTCGGTGACCATTACTCCTCCTCCCCAGCCCGCGACGCTCAAGGTCATCAAGCGCGTCGTGAACGACAACGGGGGCACGAAGACGCCTGCTGACTTTATCCTGCATGTAAAAAGCGGGATGAGCGACGTGTCCGGCAGTCCTGCGGCAGGTTCCGCCTCCGGTATGACCTATACGCTTCTTCCTGGAACATACTCGGTAAACGAAGACGCAGTACCCTCGGGCTACACGCAAACCGGCATTTCAGGCGACTGCGCGTCAAACGGCTCGGTAACACTTGCTTCAGGAGATTCTAAAACCTGCACCATCACGAATGACGACACTCCGCCCGTGGTGGAGACTTTTACGGGGTCATGCGCCGTGACCCCAAGTTCGGGACTCGTTGGGAGTTCCTTCACCTGGAGCGTCTCCGCCTCCGGCGGCACCGGCGCCTACACCTACTCCTGGGCGGGCGATGACGGACTCGCGGGCGCGGCGCAAACCATCACCAAGTCGTACGCCTCAAGCGGAACCAAAAACGGCACGGTGGTGATTATTTCCGGAAGCGAGAGCATTCTCCGGAGTTGCAGTGTGACCGTTACTACGACGACAACCGAGACGCCCTTTGACGGCGTGTGCAGCGTTTCTCCGGGAACCGCTTCAGTGGGAGAAGCGGTTCAGTGGAGCGCCTCTGCGACCGGCGGAACCGCCGCGTACGCATATTCATGGTCTGGAGATGACGGTCTCTCGGGCAGTACCGCGGCCTTCCCCAAAACCTACCAAAGCGCGGGAACGAAACTTGGCGCAGTTTCAATCACCTCCGGCTCACAGTCCGTCACAAGAACATGCAGCGTCTTCATCAGGCCTATAACAGGATGCATAAGCGGCTGCGGCGGCGGATACAATCAGCCTAACGTCGTGCTCTACAAAAAGACAACGTCCACGACGCTCGCCTCCGCTTCCGTCTATGTGAGCCAGACGCCGCAGAAGAGCGCTTCGGCTTCTATTTACTTGAGCCAAATACCCTACACGGGGGTGGCCGGAGACAGCGCCAAAGCCATCGTATATATTGCGCTTCTGCTTGCTATAACCGGCGTTCTCGCATACTTCATTTCCTCGCGGAGAAAGAGCGACAAGCATCTCTTTAGGCAAGATATTCATCTCGTGGATATCACGGACGAAAAAGCGGCCGGCGTAAAGGGAAGCGAACCTATCGCCGCCGCGGCAAACGCTGATGTCTCCCTCTTCCTCTCGTGGCTTGTCGCGTCCGACAGTCAGAGGGTGTTTGAGTATCTTCGCGCCTTGAACGGACGCGGAGCTGACGCCGCGGTGTTTGTCACGAATCTTGCAAGCGAACTGGATAGTGTGTACCGGAATAGAATTGACACCCGCGCGCCGCTTCCTCATGAGCGAACACGAAAAGCGGTGGAGAGCTGGAGCAATGAGAATCTTGAAGATGTCATATCCATATTGGTCGGCTCGGTGGATGAGAGCTATCACTCAAACTACACGCCCATCAAACTCGCGATGGCAAAAATCATGAGGCTGAAGTCTTGAGGTTTCTTGCTGCGCCGCGCCGCTTCATCCAAAATGTTCTCCCCACACAAAAGACATTCGCCGCGGCGAATGTCTTTTGTGTTGGTGCTGTAATTATACACTTTGCGCGAACCTTTTTTGAACGGAACT
>CAYHPP010000132.1:0-1880 GCA_964358745.1 uncultured Candidatus Saccharibacteria bacterium
ACTAGCAGCATTACTGTCATCAGGAATATAGAAGGTTTTTCCGTCCCGCACCACAGGTCTTGTTGATGGGTAGTAACGGAGACCGCAATCAATCCCCGGAGGCGGCACCGCGTCGGAGATGGCAAGCGCCCTTTCCGGGTCGGTGAGGAGGGCTTCCGTCGCGCTTCTGCCACCGCCGGTAACGCCTCCCTTGCTTGCCCCGAGGAGCCCGCCTGCGCCGGTGATGGCCTTGACGAGAAGTTGGTTGATAAGCGCGCCGACAATTTCATCAATTTCATCGGCCAGTTCAAGTTCCCGCAGGGTTGTGCCAAGCGCGCCGCTCGTCTGGTCTTGAATGATGGAGCCGGGAGTCTTGATGGGTCCTTCCTCTAGGCACGGACCCTTGCGCACCACCCTTCCTTCTACCCTGACATCAGGTCCCCACTTCTTGCAGCTTCGCCACGACCTAAATCCCTTGCCCCAATCAAGAAGTTTGATTTGTTGCCCTGTCGCCGAAGTGATGCCGACGGAGAGTTTGTTGGTGGTTGCGATGTAGGCGCCGTAGGGGTTGTTCTGCTGCGTACCCGCGATGTGAATCCAGCGGGAGAGATTTCCCGACCCAACCGTCCCCTGCACAAAACCGTCATAGGCGCCGCGCACATTTGCGATAACATCCGAAAGCCGGCAGCGTATCTCGTCTTTGGTGTTGAGAGAGATGTTCAGTCCAAGCGCAAATCGGACGTCTAAGCGGAACGGCGAACACAAGAGCGGCGATATGTCCTCAATGACGCGGCCTATCGTCTGGTCGGCAACGTCGTTCAGGAACCCTTCGGGGTTTGTGATGAACGAGGGCGACCCTTGGAAGCCGCTGTTTATCCAGTTTACGATTGATTGGGTGAAGCTGTGGAGGAGTGTTTTCGCGATGATTTTGGCCAGGGCCTTCATGAAGCACTGCACCCAGTCCTGGCCCGACGGCGCCATTCCCGTCTGGATGGTATTGGCAATGTCGCTCACGCTGACCGAGAGTATCGCCTGCGGGGCTGCAGAAGCGGCCGCGGTTGCGGCTCCCGTCGCCTTTGCGGCGAAACACGCTGCGAGCGATATAAGCGCCTCCGCCTTTTGCGGGCGCGCGACAAGAAACGTAGGCGCTACGAGCGCTACAATCAAAAAGCCGAGAAGCATTTTGACGCAAGCTCTTCTCACTTCCCCTGTAGTATAGCAGGAGTGTGGGGATAAAGGGGGGAAAAACAGTGGATAAGCGCCAAAAAGTAAGGAGTGAAACGACTATACTTTTTGAGCGCCCCCGCGCAGGCGGGGGTCCAGCTCTGCGTCATTCCCGCCTCCGCGGGAATGACAGAGACATTACAACTCCTCATACAAATCCCTCCATTCCGGATTCCCCCTTTCAATAAGATTCAATTTCCATTTTCTGTTCCATTTTTTGAGTTGTTTTTCTCGTGCAAGCGCCGCTTCAACGCTCTCACAACATTCATAGTAAACTAGCGTATGCACACCGTACTTTTTCGTAAAACCCTCTAACACATCATGCTTATGTTGGTACACTCGTTTCTTCAAATCTGAAGTAACGCCGACATAGAGGGTGCCATTCCGCTTACTGGCAAGAACGTATTGCCACAACATCAAGATAATCCGTATAAAGGAACACAAATGGAAAATGACGGTATTAACGCTGATCCGCTGGAACTTGAAAAATTCAGCCAACTTGCGCACCGCTGGTGGGATCCGAACAGTGAATTCAAACCGCTGCATGAAATCAATCCATTACGCCTTAATTACATTGATGAATTGGTTGGTGGACTGGAAGGAAAAACCGTTCTGGATGTCGGATGCGGCGGCGGCATTTTATCCGAAGGCATGGTATCCAAAGGCGCGCATGTAAC
>CAYHPP010000133.1:0-1878 GCA_964358745.1 uncultured Candidatus Saccharibacteria bacterium
GCTGATTAATCCACATTGTAGTTATGACAAAGCCCCTGCCACAGCACCTTGCCGATTTTCTTGAGTACTCCGAAGTTGAGAAAGGACTCTCGGTGAACACGGTAAAAAGCTACGCGCGCTTTTTGCAGAAATTTTTTGATTGGCTGGCACAAAACAAACTATCTGGGCTTTTGCCGGACCGACTGACCGAGGAGCATATCTCCAAGTATCGCGTGTGGCTCTCCCGCCGTCCTAATATGGTCCGGAGAGCTCGCCCAGGCCTGCATCCCTCCACCCAGATACGCTACCTTATCGCGCTCCGGGCCTTTCTTCGGTATTTTCACGATAAAAATATTGCCGCCATTCCGACGGAGAAGATTAAGCTCCCGAAGGAGCACAAGGAGCGGCTCGTCAAATTCCTTGACATGGAACAGCTCAAGCGCTTTCTTGGCGCTCCGAACCTGAAGACTAAAGCCGGGTTTAGAGACCGTGCCGTGCTTGAAACGCTCTTTAGTACGGGACTTCGCGTCGCGGAGCTCGCTGCTCTTGATAAGAAGCAAGTGTCGGGGGCGTTTAATCGCGAGTGTTTTGAGCTCGGAATCATCGGCAAGGGCGGATACCCGCGAGTCGTCTTTTTCTCGCACCGGGCCCTCTCTGCCATACGGGAGTATCTTAAGAACCGCACCGATGACGATGAGGCGCTCTTTCTGAACGTCAGAGGCCCGCGGAAGGATTCCCGCCGCATGAGTGTCCGTGGCATAGAGCTTATTGTTGAAAAGTATTCAAAACTGACCGGCCTGCCGTTTCTTGCGACCCCGCACACGCTGCGCCACTCGTTTGCCACCGACCTCCTTACCAAAGGCGTTGACCTGCGCGTCGTGCAGGAATTCTTGGGACATCGCAATATCTCAACCACCCAGATTTACACGCATGTCACCTCAAAGCGCCTTCGGGATATTCACGGGAAATTTCACGGTGGCGGCGAGCTTGGTTGAACCGATTGGAAATCTGTTCAAGACTTGCGAGAACCCCCTTCCGGCGCGCCGAAAAGGGGTTTGCGATAGGTTATTAAACACTTTCTTAGATGAGCTCTAGTCAATCTGGGTCTGGGCTGCGCCAGCCGCGTTCGCCAATCGTGACGGTTTGAAGCCATTCACTCGCACGAGAGTTTCCGAATTTCGCCAACATTTTTCCGAAGAGGCCCACGGAACAAAGCCCTCGCGCGAATAGAGCCAACGGGCATAGGCCAAGTTCCCGTCAAGCGTATGCAAGTTGAGCCCAAGCACTTTTGCGGTATCCTCGTGGTAAAACTCGTTAATCTGCATAACGCCGACATCTTCGCGCGAAAGTTCACCACGAAGCACTTCGCCGTTCACACCCAGTTGCCGAAAGCGGGACTCGCATCGGGCAATTTCCGCCATGAGCGGCACATCGGTAAAGTACTCGCGTACATACTCCTCAAGAGTAGCCGGCTTTTGGACAGCGATTTCCTCAACGGCTGATTTGGTTGACTTGGGGGACGAGCCGAAGGATTCATGCGCTGGTCCTCCGTAAAACACGGAAAAAAGTAGGAGCGCCGCGGTAGTAAGTTCCATAGTCATAGGTTTAGGGTCCTCGGTTTTACGAGCTAATAGCTTTGAGTCTTCCGAGGCGATTAAAAACAACAACCAGACTTGCGTCTGATCGTGCGCATGATAGTATCACGGATTAACTTCCGTGTCAATAGACTGACCATGATTTCTGGTGTGAGTCAAGATGCGAAAAGACGGCCTTACGAGGCCGCTCTGCTATGCACCGGAGTCTGGTATGCTAGAGCATGCTCCAAAACCCTACCATAGCGCTATCGATTGAAGCCATTTCGGCACGTCCCCTCGTGGTATTCGGTAAAAAACGGCTTAT
>CAYHPP010000134.1:0-1800 GCA_964358745.1 uncultured Candidatus Saccharibacteria bacterium
CTCACCGCAGGGGGCGAGAGACCCGTGCTGGGTCGCTCCGACTTACCCTGCGCGCAATCGCAGTGGAATAGTCGTAGACTGGGTGTCCCCCATTCGCATGCGCCATTCGTTAAGCGTATCTACTATGAATACCTCCGGGAGAGACTACTTCTCCGCCCCCGAATCGCAGTAGTAATTGTTGTCGCGCAGCGTCTTGATTTGCTTTTTGAGGCTAGCCAAAGTTGCTATGTGGCCGGTCTTTAGTTTCTCAAGCTTCTCTATGTATTTGCCGATTCCCTCGGACGCGTCTCTTATTATGCCATCGTATGCCACGCACTCGGTTACTGATAAATTATTAACTCCTATCGTGGTCGTGAACCACTTGTCCTCCCCCGTAACGCTCGAGCCAATGATTGCTATGCGCCGAACCGCACCGCCCCGGGTCGCACTCTTTCGCTCTGTTCGTTGACGCGCCAACGGAAACCAAGAATCCGCGGCCAACCACGGATTTGTGAGACTTTTGCGCCGTCGCAAGGTCAACCGCAAGAAAACGGCCGGATAGAGAGACAATGAGCGCCCGTATCTTGAGGGCGATTATGGCCCTGTCCAATTTCGTTGTCGCTTTTTTAAGTTCCTCCTCAAGCGCCTGCGCTTTTTTGCCGGTTTCCGAGAGCTCTCTCTCCTGCGAAGGAAGCGCCGGAGCGAAAGCGTTTACCATGCTCGCAGTAAAGGCTCCAATCGGGACTTCAGGGCTAATTGCTGATGGGTCGCTCCTGTCCTTCAGGCAAAGCATGGCGGGACTTGAAACCGTATTGTAAATTATCGTCTTATTTTCGCCTCCGGGGTAAATATTCAGCGCAAACGAATCGGCGCCTTTTAAGGATGCAAGCATTTTCTGGGAGGAGTCAATGTTCGTCTGGAGGAGAGTGATGCTTGACTCTGCCGCGCCGGCTTTTTGGCCCAAAAGCCACGCCTTTACTTGATTGGCAACACAGGAGTTCTTTTTTGCCAAACTCGCTTCATAGGCGGAAATACTGCTCCGCGAACGGGTGTAGGCTTTGTCGAGACAGGAGAGCGATGAGGCTGTGTACTGCGTCCCGGACAGAGGCGTAAAAGAAGCGGACGGATAGTTCTCCGCGGAAAGCTAAACAGTAACGATGGCCTGCGTGACTCCCGCGGCGCCGCTTTCCGCGAGAAAACTGCTTGGAAATAAAGCGGCAGTTACGTTTCGGAACAGATTAACATTCACAACGGCGGCTCCAATGAGCAACGCGAACACGATGAACAGGAGTGGGGCGGATGAGATTGGCGGGTTGTTTTTGCGCGCGCGCGACATTGTTTTCGTTGTGACTTGCATGACCTTAATGCACCTCTATTGTAGCAGACTGTCGACGGGAGCAACAGCAAGGGCTGTGAACGAAAAGTTGCGCATTTGAGCGCCTATGCTATAGTGTCGGGAATGACGACTCTCGCAGCTTCGCTGCCCTATGTGCAAATTGGGCTCTCAGTTTTGCTTATAGCCGCCGTTTTACTGCAGCGGTCGGCGGCGGGTCTTGGCGGCGCCTTTGGCGGCGACAACTTCAGCAGCGGCTTCCACACCAAGCGGGGATTTGAAAAAACGCTTTTTATCGCAAGCATCTGTATTGCCATTTTGTTCGTCATCTCGGCGTTTGTGGCGCTCCTTATCCGATAGCTTTCTAGCTTACTAGCTGGTTGGCTTCCTAGTGCAAAAGCACGCAAGAAACTCTTCTGTTTTTCTTTTTCTATAGGACTTACGCACTTTCTCGTTTTTCGGTGTCATTCCCGTGAA
Source organism: uncultured Candidatus Saccharibacteria bacterium (assembly GCA_964358745.1). GTDB lineage: Bacteria > Patescibacteriota > Minisyncoccia > Phycocordibacterales > UBA10002 > UBA10002. Next base: position 1,790 of record CAYHPP010000134.1, read on the forward strand.
AACGGGAATCC
>CAYHPP010000135.1:0-1798 GCA_964358745.1 uncultured Candidatus Saccharibacteria bacterium
TCCACCATACGCCCTTGTTTCCCATCAGGAAACATATAACCACAGCCACTGCGGAGCAGTGGAAATCCGAAATCCGAATATCGAAATCCGAAACAATATCCAAACAATAAAACCCAAATGCTCAAACAGAGAGGTTCCGTTTTGAATTTGGAGATTAGAATTTTGAATTTGTTTCGAGCTTCGTGCTTCGAATTTCGTGCTTCCATTGCTCCGCAATGGTATTAATCCTGCTCCATAGAATCTATTCCACAGAGCAATTACCTGTTTACCCGCGCGAAACATCTTCGTTTCGTTCGGGTTTTCTTGTCCACCTCCAAAGCCAAGACCCCTGTCTTGCCGCTCTCTGGCGGCAAAGAAAGAATCGCTTCGTGATGGTTTGAAATTGTCAATGTATCAGTCGTTCCGCGTGCGCTCGTTCCGTGTCCGCGGGGACGAATGAATCCTCACTCATCCCCGCCGAAACGGAAAGCCCTCCGACAAAGCGGAGGGCTTTCAAACAGCTCTAAAGGCCGCCTTCAGCTTCTCTGCCGCTTTGAAAATGAGGTAAAAGTTAACATTGGTTGTAGGCGTAAGTATAGCCAAGACCGATTTTTTGTCAAATGCCTGTACGCATCCTCTGCGAAGAAGTGGGTATGGCTCGTGAATAGCCCTTAACTGCTCAACAAAAGAAACGCCTAACCACACAGCTGTGTGGTTAGGCGGTTTCTTGTCTCTTCTACGCACTATAACGCCTCACTACTTGTGATGAGAGCGAATCTCCTCGCGCACTTTCTCAATAAAGCCGGCAGCCGCTTGCTGTCCGCCAAGACCGAATGAAAGTCCAAACGCAAGCGAGAGCGCTACGATGAACCCGGTGAAGAGCGTCTGTACGAACGGAGCCGCAATACCGAGCTGGAAGAGCGCCATGAGGACCGCAAAAATCCAGATGGCCCACTTGGTAACCGAGCCGAGGAAGTTTGCCGAACGCACCCCTGCCGCCATGGCAGCGCCGACAACAACTCGTTGCATTGCGGATGCTATGACAACGGCCACAAGGAGGATGAGCACCGCGACAATGACTTGAGGGAGATACAGCAGAACCACCTGATTGAGAAAGGCGGTAACCTGCGTCAAACCGAGTACGTCAAGCGACGCAACCAGAAAGACGATTATGACGAACCACTCGACGAGCACGCCGAGAAAGCGTCCCGAATCAAGATTGAACCCCGCGCGGCGCAGCACGTCGTCCACTTTCGCACTGCGGAGCAGGTTGTCTATCTTGAGCGATTTGACGATATGATTAACTCCCTGGCCAAGCAGCGAACCGATAGCCCAACCAACAACAAAAATAACAAGAGCGACCACAACACTCGGAATGAAGGAGATGACCCCCTCTCCCAGGCTGCTGAACGAGTCTCGTAGACTTGAACTCCATGTCTCAAACATAAGAAATTTGGAATCTGTCTCCGAAAAGCGCTCGCCTTTCGGAGAAAGAATGGATTAATGGCTGATAAAGGACAAGCCAACATTGTAGGAAGCCCTTCTTACGCTGAAGGCGCCGCCTAGTCCGACCTTATTTGGCTTTAAGTTCCACTCCTAAATTATACCACCCTTATGGAAAGGCGGTGTAAAGATATCCACAATCCCCGCGCGGGAGCAGCCAACCGCAACATCCCCGCAATTCCCGCTAGGACAGCCATTATTCTCACTTGAATGACCCGCCAGAACTCCCTGCGCTCCGCGCAGGGATGAATGGCGGTCTGCGAAAGGGGTCGGGAAAACTGTAGTTTTCCCGTGGAGCCCGCCCGTGCCGAAACGC
>CAYHPP010000136.1:0-1750 GCA_964358745.1 uncultured Candidatus Saccharibacteria bacterium
CTTTCAGATGCGGAGGTCTCACTCACACCAACCGACACACTCTCTCTCGGAACCGGTACACCACCGGTTCTTTTTTTGTCCCCATGTTACCCACCCTTTTAACGCAAAACCATTTTACCGCGGCGGGCGGCAGCATGTTAAAATGCGGGGAATGGCAGTGAGTCTCTTATGTGTTAGGAATTAATTTCTTTCTTCTTCATGCCCGACCACCCGCGCATCCCCCCGCAAAATCTTGACGCCGAGAAAGCGCTTCTCGGCTCCATTATGCTCCGGCCCGGCGGGCTCGGGGAGGTGCTTGATATCGTTACCGAAACGGCATTCTATTCCGGCAGGCACCGCCTCATTTGGAGGACGATGGTGGAACTCGGAGCGAAAAACACTCCGATTGACCTTCTATCCTTGTCATCGCGGCTCACCGAAAAGGGCGAACTTGAAGCCGCCGGCGGCGCCTCATTCCTTGCGGAACTCACCGCAAGCGTCCCATCGTCAACGAACCTTGAGCACTACGCGGAAATCATTCAGAAAAAGCACTTGATGCGCAGATTGATTGAGGCATCGGAATACCTCGGCGAACTAGGGTACGCCGAAGCTGAAGACCTTGAGAATTTGATGGAGCGCGCGGAAAAGCGTATCTTTGAAATTACGGAACGCTCCGGCGTTCATAAGTTTGTTGAGCTCAAGGATACGCTCGGCGAAGCGTGGGAGCGGCTTGACCGCCTCCACAAATCGGGCGATGCGATTCGCGGCATCCCGACCGGTTTCAAGGAGCTTGACATGAAGCTTGCCGGTTTCCAGAAATCAGACCTGATTATCCTCGCCGCAAGGCCCTCAATGGGGAAAACTTCGCTTGCGCTTGACATCGCAAGGCAGTCGGCGGTCAATCACAACGTCCCCGTCGGCATTTTCTCCCTTGAAATGAGCGCGCAGCAGCTTGTGGACCGCATGCTTGCCGCGGAGTCCCATGTTGACGCCTGGAAGCTGCGCACCGGAAAACTCCACGCCGCCGAGGAGTTCGGCAAAATCCGCGACTCACTTGACCGCCTTTCCAAGGCGCCCATCTATATTGACGACCAGCCCGCGAACAACATCCTCAAAATGCGCTCCGTCGCTCGAAGGCTCAAGAGCGAAAAGTCGCTCGGGCTCATCATCGTGGATTACCTTCAACTCATGGCGCCGACGGTCGCTCGCGCGTCGGACAATCTCGTGCAGCAGGTAACCGAAATTTCGCGGAGTCTCAAGCACCTCGCGCGCGAGCTTGATGTGCCGGTCCTCGCGCTCTCCCAGCTCTCGCGAGCCGTGGAGCAGCGCGGCGGCCGCCCCCGCCTTTCGGACCTTCGTGACAGCGGCAGTATAGAACAGGATGCGGACGTCGTGATGTTCATTCACCGCGAGGACAAATACAAGGAGGATTCGGACCGTCCAAACATCGCGGAGATACTCATAGAGAAGCACCGAAACGGCCCGACCGGAAAAATTGAACTTTACTTTGACGAGAAAAGAGCCACCTTCCAGACGCTGGAGAAAAGCGACCTATCCGACTTTGAACGGCCGGTTAAGGCCGCGCCCGCCGCCGGCGATATGCCGTTTTGATGATCGAACTCATAGCGAGTCTTGACCACTCACATATGAAAAAACAAGGAAAATCAAGCTCGTTTCGCCGCTACGCCAGCCAAAATCCTGCTGCGGCATTTCGGACAGCCGCTCGTCGTGCCGCTAGCACGCCTTCGCGGCTGTCCTTATGCCTCGCGAC
>CAYHPP010000137.1:0-1722 GCA_964358745.1 uncultured Candidatus Saccharibacteria bacterium
TTTCTGCCCGGCTTCCTCGGCTTTGCGGCGCGCCTCCGCTGCTTCCCGTTCCGCACGCTGCGCTTCCACATTTGGAGTTGAAGATGGAGCTGTGCCGGCAGCGCGCCTGATTAATATAGAGCGTCCTTCCGCATCTTTTGCTTCGGCTTCGCCTGCCGCATGGGCTGTTTGAAGTTTTTTGCGGACAACAGCGCTTCCAACACTCACCGCTTCCGCAACCAATCCCTCCGGATGGTTTGCGGCGCGGATGGTGATGATGGCCCCGATAGTGCGGAGCGGGAGCTTCCCTACATACGGGATAATCTCAAAAATGTTTGCCGTGATCATGTAGTTCGCCCGTACACCTTTCATTCTAAAGTATAACTGCGTAATAGGAAACGCGGCGATATCAATGAGAAAAAAGTCATCCAGCCCGATCGCGAGAAGAGCGATATCCACAACGTCAAGTATGGCAAGCGGCGCAAGAACCATAAACGTCTCCACCTGCGATATTTTGGGCTCGTCTTCGTTGTCAATATTTCATACTTCTTATTTCTTACGTCTTACTTCTTTGCTCTAAGAGCTCCTCTGGCTTCGTCGTTACGATTTTATCTTCCAGGTATGACGCCACAATTTGAATTGCCGCGTGTTGCAGCCCCGCGACAAAAAGTCCCTGGCCGATGCTCACTTGCACCAAGAAATTCTTTTCACCATCGGTGAGATTGAAGGTTTTGCCGATAAGGTCAACCATCGCCGGCGCTTGCTTTAAGAGAATCTGGAGCGAGGAGTTCGTGATAATCGGGCGGCCGTAGGGCGAAAGCAAAAAATCCTCAACGTCTTGCGTGATGGTTGTGACGCCCAAAAAGTATTTGCGCGCGCGTTTCACGAGTCCGAACAAAAACACGGCGCTGTCCTGGTTTTTCATCATCCACCACGCCTCATCAATAATAAGCACGCGCTTTTTAAACTCGGCTTTAATGAGGTTCCAAATGAAGTTCAGAATCATATACATCGCAACCGGCCGGAGCTCTTCTTCAAGGTCGCGGATGGAAAATACAATAAGGCGGTTTTTGACGTCAATATTTGTCGGTTTATTGGTGAATCCCGCGTAACTCCCTTTCGTGAACTTATAGAGCCGCTCGGCAATATTTACTCCCCCTTCAACGCCGCGGAGTACGGTTTCCAAGTCTTCCAGAAGTGGAACGGTCGCGGCGGAAAAATCTTTGCCGGCGACGATGTCGCGCGCGGCGTATGTTTCGGTAATCGCGCGGTCCAAAACTGCGTCTTCCTGCGGCGTGAGCGCCCCCAGCATGAGTTTTAAGAGCCCTGTGAGGTTCACGACGTGCGATTTCAACACATCGGATGGGTCTTCACCCTCGGGGATAATTGGGATGTCAAACGGATTGATGTGGTGTTCGGACGCGAGTGAGATTTTAAAGAAACTTCCGCCGACGGTTTTGCTCAAGTTCTCGTACTCATTTTCCGGGTCAATAATGATGACGTCGGTGCCAAGCATCAGAAGACGCAGCGCTTCAAGTTTGGTGGTGTAGGATTTCCCCGCGCCGGACTTCGCGAAGATAACCATATTCGCATTTTCCAGCGAGAAGCGGTCAAAAATAATGAGCGTGTTATTGTGTTGATTCACGCCGTAAAGGATTCCTTCTTCGGAGGTGAGGTTGGCCGAGGCAAACGGGAAAAAAGAGGAAATCGCTTATCCACAGCCGAAAGGACAATGGGAAAAGG
>CAYHPP010000138.1:0-1719 GCA_964358745.1 uncultured Candidatus Saccharibacteria bacterium
GCCCGCCCGAACGAGCCGACTCGTTTGGCTCGGGCGGGGATTGCGATAGGGTTTTGAAATGAGTTCTACAAACCATGAGCAAATTTGAGCAACTTGCGGCCATGATGCGTAAAGAGATAGAGCGGGTGGAGCGCGAAAGCGCATCGGAGGCGAGCTCGGGAAAGGTTTCCGAGGCTTCACCGGCAGAGGCAAAGAGAAGACCCGTGAGCGGGGCCGGCGCGATGGCTCGGTGGCAGCGTGAAAACGAAGAGGGTGGCGCTGATAGAGTGAGGAAGCTCCGGGAAAAACATGAAGATTAAGAGCGGCACCGCAGCGGATTCGACAAGCTCACCGCAGGGGGCGAGAGACCCGTGCCTGGCCGCCCTGAATGACCCTGCGCGCCCGCCTGCGTGCGGACACGCACGGGCAGGGAGCGCAGGGTGTCCCACATTCGCATGCGCCATTCGTTAAGCGTATCTACTACGAAGCAGTGAACCGAAAACCAAAACGGTCAGGCGATTGATACTCCTTTAGATTTTTTCTGTTCCCTTTAGTGATTGTTTTGCGCGTTCAAGGTCCTCTGGCGCGGTAATTTTAACCCAGCGGGTTGCGTTAACAACCGAGACGGGATGGTCTTTGGCCATGAGGACGACTGTTTGCGGCAGCCCCCACTCCCCTTCTCGATCGGTGAGTTTGACCGGTTTGTAGTCAAAAATCTCTGGCGTGAGGACAAAGACATTAACGCAGATGAGCGAGCCGGGGGGGTGTGACTTCCCCTCCTCCACCTCAAGAAGGCGGCCGCCTTTTCCTAGTGTGACTTTTCCTCCCGGGCCAGCCGTCTTACTTCGCATGACGAGCGCCGCCCGTTCGTGCGTGAGACACTTCTCTATATCTCCCTTAAAATAAATGTCATCGGCCATCAATACCAAGAATCTCCCGCGAAGAAGCGCGCGCGCCTCCCAAAGCGCCTTCGCAGTTCCTTCAAGCCGTTCCTGAACTACACAGTGCACGGCGCGTCCGCGAAACTCATCCCCGAGGTAGGAGCGTATCTGCTCTCCAAGGTACCCGATGACGACAATCACCTCGTCTACTTCGTTGGGCAACGCGTCAAAGGTGTAGTCCAAGAGCGCCCGCTTCCCCACTTTGAGAAGCGGCTTGGCCACCGTGTTCGTAAGCGGTCTCATTCGCGTACCGAGCCCTGCAGCGAGAATGACGGCTTGCATGACGGCTATTATAACCAATAACTGCATAACTTATCACTGAATAAGAGAGCTTGACGAGGCAAGAATCATGAAGTATTTTTGGCTGCAGATGAAAACAAAATGAACTCTCTTGCAATGGACCGGTCATTTGATCGGTGTTATGTTCGCCATCATTGTGTCGCTCATTCCCACAGGAATCTACGCCGTAGTATGGTGATTCATTCCCAAGACCTTCTGGCCTATCCTTGGAACCGCGCTGGGAGGAGGAATCGTCTGGTTTGTCGCGCAAATCGTCTGGGCGCTTTGTGTGGCGCTTGAGTGGGATGACCTGAATGATGACCTGACGCTCGCACCTCCGCCTGCAGAAGGCGATGGGGATTTGGACATCTCTCTTTGACTTTCAGATGCGGAAGGGTCTCACTCGCACCAAGCGACACGCTCTCTCTCGGAACCGGTACGCCACCGGTTCTTTTTTTGTCCCCAGGTTACCCACCCTTTTAACGCAAAACCATTTTACCGCGGCGGGCGGCAGCATGTT
>CAYHPP010000139.1:0-1706 GCA_964358745.1 uncultured Candidatus Saccharibacteria bacterium
AGGATAGTATCGCCACTCCCGCAGAGATCATCGATGATCACGGCCTTGATGTTGCGTTCGGGGTTTCCCTCGACCAACTGCCCAACGCCGTAACTTTTCGGTGTGCCTCGGATGAAAGCCATGGGGAGCGTCATGCGAGTCGCAATCCGCGCCGCCCAAGATACTCCAGCCGAAGCTAAGCCGACGACGATTTGCGTTTCCGGGAATTTGAGACGAATGATCGTCTCAATGTACGTCGTGCATGCCTCATAGGCGAGGTACGAGCGGTTGAGGCACCTGCAATTGCAGTAGCAGGGAGCCCGAATACCGCTCTTCCAAACGAACCAATCTTCACGCTTCCTCTGAAAGTCGACGAGGTATGAGCTCGTCTCAAACAGAAGCTGCGCGGTGTGGTCGCCGATTTCCCAATTCCAAACCGTCGTTTTCATTTCGTTTCTCCTTTCGTTTTGTTGAGGTTCAGTGATTCCAGTTTTGGAAATGACGGACTCGCGCCTTTGCGTTGGACGCTGTAAGCCGCCGCTTTTTGAGCGAGAGCCAAGCTCTCACGGAGCGGATAGCCCTTGTATAAGAACGCGACAAGCGATCCGCAGAAGCAGTCACCAGCTCCGGTGGTATCAACCACGCGAGAAACCTTTTCTGCTTTCTGTCTGATAACCTGTCCGTCTTGTATGGCAACCAGTCCTTTTTCACCAAGGGTGACAACGACGATCTTATTGCCTATACTCTGCGCCCACCCGAGAGCCGCTTGTGCGGCTTCGTCAGGTGAAGAGATTACCTCCGCTATACCTGCGGCTTGCGTCAACTCCAGCTCGTTAAGTACAAAGATGTCCGTGCACTCAATGAGCTCGTGCGGAATTGATTGCATAGGTGAGGGATTGAGGATTGTTACTGCTCCCCAACTTTTCACCTTACTGAAGGCGTAACGAATGTGATCGAGAGGAACTTCGAATTGTGAGATGAGGTACAGGACGGCAGAACTCTGTCGCTCCAAGTATCGCTCAATCGTCTTCCGTTGAAGCAATGAATTGCTCCCAGGGATGACAATAATTTGATTGTTGCCCCCGTCGTCCACAGCGACAATCGCCGTACCAGATGATGATCCTGTTTGCTCAATAGCGTCGACATTCACATCGGCACTAATCAAATGAGTGCGTAGCAGTTTCCCGAACTCGTCGCTTCCTAGTGCTCCGATTAAATCTACCGGAACATCCATATTGGCGACTGCAATGGCCTGATTTGCGCCTTTACCACCTGGCATAAGGTCGCAGGAAAGACCCGTGATTGTTTCTCCTACCATCGGGAATCTTTCAACACGAACAACCACGTCCATGTTGATACTTCCCAGCACACATACTCTGGAAGTCATGGCTGTCCTCCGTTTTAGGTTTTCAATGAACTGCCCCGAAACCATTTCAGGGTTAAAAGCAATGTAGCATTTATTGGTCATATTGTAAAGGGCTTTGTGATAAGAACTCTAAGAGTTTTCGGCCCTTTTTCTTTCCGCAAAAAATCCGCCGCGCATTCCTCCCGCACCCTCCTGCGCGGCGAAGGCGGCCAGCCCAAAATAAAAAGAGCCGAGGCAAAGCAAATCCTTTTCCTCCCGCAAAAATAGTTTTGCTTTGCCCCATCCGCATTGGGTTTGGCGTTCCCTGCACTTCTGCTTTGCAGAAGCACCACGCCCTGCGTGGTGGCGCGTAGCGCGCGGG
>CAYHPP010000140.1:0-1679 GCA_964358745.1 uncultured Candidatus Saccharibacteria bacterium
AATTCGTGTGCACCATTCGTCAAGTGTATCTACTCGTTAAGCGTATCTACTATGACAGAGGTTACGCGGACAAATCAAGATGGGATATTTCATGGCACCGTTTGCCGCGGCGGCCGGCTTTTTCGCATACGCTTCATTGTCGTGGAGAGGGAAGGGGAGTTCCGCGGCAGAGTCATTTCATGCGAGCCTCTCGCCGTGCTCAACGGCGCCGTTGAAGCGTCTGCCCCAGAGTGCCTCCCGCTTTTCGTCCGACCTGCAATGCTTCCGGAGGAGCAAGTGTTTTTGCGCAGAATTTCCTCACCGTTCCTGTCGCTCGACTTTTTCATGTCTCAAATGCCTCGCGCTCCCTCTGGAGGCGCGAATTTACGCGGATGCTAACGCAGAGGCGTGGATTGATGGAAAGAAAAAGCCCCGCGCCGGAAGCAGAGCCGGTGAAATGGGGATTGTGTAGGCCGTACAAAGGCTACTTCTAATGTCACTGAATCTGTCTGAAAATTGAAACATTGAAAATTAACTCGCGCTTTGCCTAGCGCCTAATGCCTAGAGCCTAGCGCCTATAAAATGTCTAAAATTATCGGTATTGACCTCGGCACCACCTTCTCCGCCGTGGCGGTTATGGAAGGCGGAACGCCGAAAGTGTTGGAAAATGCGGAGGGCGCCCGAACGACTCCCTCTATTGTCGCTCAGTCAAAGACCGGCGAGCGGTTGATTGGCCTTCTTGCCAAAAGACAGGCCGTGACCAATCCGAAAAACACCGTTTTCCAAATCAAGCGCTTCATGGGGCACACCTTTGGCGAACCGGGCGTTCAAAAAGACGCGAAGAATGTGTCGTTTGAGACGCGCAAGGGGGCGAACGGCGGAGTTGAGGTAAAAATGGGAGATAAATGGCTTCGTCCCGAAGAGGTCTCGGCCATGATTCTCCAGAAACTGAAAAATGACGCAGAGGCGAAGCTTGGCGAAAAGCTGACCGAAGCCGTTATCACGGTTCCGGCATATTTCAACGATTCCCAGAGGCAGGCAACCAAGGATGCCGGAAAAATTGCGGGGCTTGAGGTGAAGCGAATCATCAACGAGCCGACGGCGGCGGCTCTCGCGTACGGCTTCAACAAGAAAAAAGACGAGAAGATTGCGGTATTTGATTTCGGGGGCGGAACCTTTGACATTTCCATCCTGGAGGTGGGTGACGACGTCATTGAGGTCAAATCAACCGATGGGGACAGCCATCTTGGCGGGCGGGATATTGACCACAAGATCGTTGGGTGGCTGTCCGACAACTTCGCGAGAGAAAACGGCATTGATTTGAGGAAGGACCCGCTCGCTCTGCAGCGCCTTGATGAAGCTGCAGAGAAAGCAAAAATAGAGCTTTCAACCGCGGCACAAACCGAGGTGAACATTCCTTTCATCACTTCAGGAGCCGACGGACCGAAGCACCTCCTTGTCACCATGACCCGCGCCAAACTTGAGGAGCTCTGCCAGGAATTTATCAGCCGCGCAATGACAATCACGAAGCGGGCGATGGAGGCGAGCCCCTTCAAGGTCAGTGAAATTCATGAGGTCATTCTCGTCGGCGGCCAGACCCGAATGCCGGCGATTCAACGAGCGGTCAAGGACTTCTTCAAGAAAGAGCCCCATATGGGGGTCAACCCCGATGAGGTGGTCGCGGTCGGCGCCGCCATTCA
>CAYHPP010000141.1:0-1661 GCA_964358745.1 uncultured Candidatus Saccharibacteria bacterium
TTTCGCTAAAAAAGGATAATTTTCACATAGTTAAATTATATCATACTTTGAATTACAAAACTCGTTGAGGGCGCAGGTTTTTGAGAGACTTGCGAGCGCGACTGGCGTGAGCACGAGGAATTTTTCAGCAGAAAAATATCCGTGCATTTCAAAAGAATCTAATCGAGCGGCCTTCATGTCCTCGGGTTGTGCTTTTCCAATCAACATGGGCGTGATACGAATGCTACCAATTAACGCACGAATGCTTCGAATATGCGAATGGTCGGGATTTGTAGATTTGTGGCATTCGTATGGTAATTCGTGGCATTCGTATCAACATTACTGACAACTGTCGCAAATAAACTGGTCCTGCGGGTCTTCCGGACCGGCTGAAGCGGACATCGCCAAGACCTCTTCAACGGTTGGCTGCGCTTTGGAAGCAGGAACGGGAGAGACTTCTCTTTGCCCTCCTTGCGCTTCACCCGCCTCCACCGACACGGCCGCCATGACCGGCACGGCGACCGTCCCCACTCGCGGCAGGGAGGTTGGCACGGCGCTTGGCGCCGCCGGCGCTTGTTCTTCCGACTTATTCGGAGCAAGAAGCGGCGGCTGAAGCCGAGAGATGCCGCCGAAGGCCGCCGGAGGAGCTTCCTGTTTTTTGCCGAACGCCGCCGCAAACCCGCGCTTTCCCATTTTCTCCGCTTTGTTGACGTGCACTGTTGACTGCTCGGCCGTATGGCGGGGCTTCATGTGGAGATAGTAGGTCGTCTTCACACCCTTCTCCCACGCCGTCTGGTAGATATTCATGGTCTCATCAATGTCGCGCGTCTCAAGATACATGTTCCGCGAGAGCGCCTGGTCCACCCACTTCTGCGCGCGCGCCGCAACTTCAATGAAGGCAAGAGGCGAAGTGGTAAAGGATGTCTTGTAGATATGCTTGATGTGCTCGGGGATACCAGGGATGTGCGCGATGTCTCCCTGCGCTTCAATGATGGAATCGCGCACCTGCTCCCACAGCCCCATGTTTTTGAGGTCAAGGACGAGATTGTGATTGATATCAAGGTACTTTCCGGAGATTTTGTTTCGCGAAAACATCTGCGCGAAACGGGGGTCAATGCCGGGAGTCGTCCCCGCGACGAGCCCGATGTTTGCGTTCGGCGCAACGGCCATGAGGGTGGCGTTGCGCATTCCCTTCTTCACCTTCTCGCGAAGAATGTCCCAGTTGAGCCCGCGGTGGCGGCTTTCCTTCGCAACCGTAAGCGGCACGCCGCGGTCTCGCTCAAGCCGCGCGAGCGTGTCAATCGGAACTTTGCCCCGCGACCATCCTGACCCCTGAAAATTGGCGTATGAACCGCGTTCAAGAGCTAAATTGGCGCTTTCATCAATCGCCATGTAACTCACGAATTCAAAAATCCGATCCGCAAAGTCGGCCGCGTGGTCGCTGTCATAGGAGAGTCCCAGTTTCTCAAGCGTATCCGCAAACCCCATAATGCCAAGACCCACCGCGCGGTTTTCTTTGTCAGATGCCTCCGCTTCTTTCACGGGAAGCATGTTGATGTCAATCAGGTTGTCAAGCTGGCGGAGCGCAAGACGCACGCTCCCTTCAAGCTTGCTCCAGTTCACCTCCTTGTTGTGAATGTGCGCGGCGAGATTGATGGAGGCGAGGTTACAGACCGCGATGT
>CAYHPP010000142.1:0-1657 GCA_964358745.1 uncultured Candidatus Saccharibacteria bacterium
TTCCTCTAATCCGAGGAGGAACCATGGCCTGTGTGGTCATAGCGAGGAATGGCCTCTGTTTTATTTTTTGTTAAGCCACTTTTCGCTATGACCACTCGCAAGTCTTATCAAAGAACCATGGCGTACACCATAAACCTAAACACCGCATGTGTCAATGCCCCGTTAGAGTTCTCGATTAAACGGAAGTGGTTTGCTGACAACAAGTGCAACGCAGAAAATTTTGCGCCGTTTTACAAAGAGGTAAAACTCTAACGGGGTCAAGCGGTGTTAAGGAGTATTACCCAAACTTTCGGAAATCAAAATTTGTTTTGCAGAAACCCAGCGAGTTCTTTAATCGTCACTCTCTCCTGCTTCCCGTTGTCCCTGTCGCGGACGGTAACATCTCCCTTTTCGAGCGTGTCAAAATCAACTGTCACGCAGAAAGGCGTCCCGATCTCGTCTTGACGGCGGTAGCGCTTGCCGATGTTGCCATTATCATCAAACATTACTGCGCCAAATTCTTTTTTAAGCGTCATGTAAACTTCTCTGGCTTTTGCGACAAGGGTTGGCTTATTTCGAAGAAGCGGGAATACCGCGACTTTAACGGGCGCCACTCTAGGTGAAAATTTTAGAAATACGCGTTTTTCACCATTCATCTCATCTTCAGTGTACGCGGATGAGAAAACCGCAAGCACAAGGCGGTCAACACCAAATGATGGTTCAATCACATGCGGCACGAACCGCTCCTTCGTCTCCTCGTCCAAATATTCCAGCGAAACGCCCGACTTCTTTTGATGAGCGGAAAGGTCAAAGTCGGTGCGGTAGGCTAAACCCGAAAGCTCTTTGCGGCCGAACGGGTAGTCAAATTCAAAGTCAATGGTGCGCTTGGAATAGTGGGCCCGCTGGCTATCCGGCACTTCAAGCTCATGGACGCCTTTCACGGGCAGGCCAACGGATTCAAAAAACTTTTTCGTTACGTTCCTAAATTCCTCAAACGCGTCTTCCCACTTCTCCGGCCGCACAAAGTACTCAATCTCCATTTGCTCAAACTCGCGCGCCCTAAATAAAAAATCGCGCGGCGCAATCTCATTTCGGAAGGCCTTGCCAATCTGGGCGAGGCCAAACGGGAGTTTTGGGTGGAGAGAATCAACCACATTTTTAAAGTTCGCAAAAATTCCCTGCGCCGTTTCCGGACGAAGGTACGCAAGCGAAGAGCCGTCTTCGGCAGCCCCGACATGGGTCTGAAACATCATGTTGAACTGCCGTGCTTCACCGAGTTTCCCGCCGCAATCGGGGCATTTCGCGGTTGGTTGAAGGTCCCCGACTGTTGGTAATTGGTCTGCCCGGAACCGATGCTTGCACTTTTGACATTCCGAGAGCGGGTCATTAAATCCTTCCGCGTGTCCGCTCGCCTGCCAAATTTCCTGCCTCATGAGAATTGCCGCATCGGTTCCAAACATGTCCTCGCGATTTTCCACGAACTGTCGCCACCACAGCTTCTTAACGTTTTCTTTTAGCGCCAACCCGTAGTGGCCGTAATCAAAAAAACCGGCGAGTCCCCCGTAAATCTCCGAACCGGGAAACACAACCCCGCGCCGTTTGCACAGCGAAACAATCTTGTCCATGATTTGTTCTTCTTTTGTTTTCATAGTAGATACGCTTAACGAGTAGATACACT
>CAYHPP010000143.1:0-1638 GCA_964358745.1 uncultured Candidatus Saccharibacteria bacterium
GACCGCATGCACCGCCTCTTCAATGGCCTCGGGAGAAGATTGGATAAGCTCTGTCCAGTGGTAGTAGCGCTTATCCATCTCATCAAGATTGAGATTCTTTTTCTCGGTGGTTACCGTGATCATCTCCTCAAAGTCCCAGTAGTCTTTCACGGGAAGGCGTATCCCCTGCCTATGCGCAATCGTCCACATAATGACCGGGTCCACGGCGGCGCCGAGGTGAGTATGAAGTTCCGCTCGGGGGGTTGTCGTTCGTTGGGACACGCTAGAAAAATTAAAATGTAAAAATCAAAATGGAAAATGAGACGGAGACTTTACTTCTTTCCTTTCATAGTGAGAATACTTGAGGCAAGAATATTCGCGATTTCATGCAATTCATTAAGTAGCCAATCTAATTCTTTCTCATGTCGGTTCTTAAAATCTCTGAGTAGAGCAAGCCAGACCTTGGATTCGTTTGCGGATTTAAGGGCGTGCGTAAAGAAATTGATAAAATCCTTCGTAGAAGATGCTGATTGCGCCTCAATATAATTTGCCAAAATGCTCGTACCGCTCCGTATAAGCTGCTTCACGATAACGATATATACGGTATCGCGTGGTAATGCGTCCAAATAGCGTAAGAGTCGCAACACCCATGTATACAATCTCTGTTTGAACTCCTTTTTGAACTTTGCTCTGCTGTTTTCCATCTTGATTTTTCCTTCTCATTTTCCATTTTGATTTTTAAACTTTGCATTTACTATCACTCCCATTCCACTGTCGCCGGCGGTTTAGAAGTAATATCATACGCGACGCGATTCACACCGGCAACTTCGTTCGTAATGCGGGAACTTGCGCGCGCGAGTGCTTCATAGGGAATGCGCGCGAAGTCTGCCGTCATAAAATCCGACGTCGTGACGGCGCGGAGAATAACGGGGCGCCCGTAGGTGCGCGCGTCGCCCTGCACACCGACGGAACGGATGTCGGGAAGCACCGCGAAGTACTGTTGCATATTCCGTGCCACCCCGCTCTCTTCCATCTCCTCCCGAAAGACAGCATCCGCCGCGCGAAGCGTCTCAAGTTTCTCTTTCGTGACTTCACCTATGATACGTACCGCGAGACCGGGGCCGGGGAACGGCTGGCGCGAGGTAATTTCTTTAGGTACGCCGAGTTGTCGCCCCAGCGCGCGCACTTCATCTTTATAGAGGTCCCTGAGCGGCTCAATTAGCCTGAACTTCACATCCTTCGGCAGCCCGCCGACATTGTGGTGGGATTTGATAACCGCCGCTTTGCCGCCCACCGATACGCCGGAAGTTATCGCGTCGGTATAGAGCGTTCCCTGCACGAGGAATCTCACTTTTAGCTTTTGACTTTTAACCTTTGACTTTTTTGCCTCCGCCTCAAACAACCGTATGAAAAGTCCACCCACAATCTTTCTTTTTCGCTCCGGCTCGGTCACTCCATTGAGGGCTTTGAGAAATTCTTTTTCCGCGTTAATCACTCTGAAATCAATTTTGGGCAGCTTGGAAAATGTTTTTTTGATTTGCTCGGTCTCGCCCCGCCGCATGAGGCCGGTGTCCACATACACGCATGTGAGGCGGCTTCCAATTGCGCGGTGCACGAGGAAGGCCGCAACGGTTGAGTCAACGCCTCCCGAAAGCGCGC
>CAYHPP010000144.1:0-1634 GCA_964358745.1 uncultured Candidatus Saccharibacteria bacterium
TTCCTTCTGCCCTAGAGCCTAGAGCCTTCTGCCCTAGAGCCTAGACCATGAAGATACGAAAAGGAGACAACGTTATCGTGATTACCGGCTCCGAAAAAGGGAAGAAGGGGCGGGTGATTCGCGTACTCAAAGACAAGAACGCCGTTATTGTTGAGGGACTCAATCTTCTGAAGCGTCACCAGCGTGCGCGCAAAGCCGGTCAGAAGGGCCAGATAATAGAGAAGGCCATGCCGATTCATGTATCCAATGTCGCGCTTATGGAGAACGGCAAGCCAGTTCGCTCGGGTCAGAAACGTGTCGGCGAGAAGTGGGTGCGCGTGAGCCGGAAAACCGGCAGGGAAATATAGGCACTAGGCTTTAGGCGCTAGGCACTAGGGAAGGCAAGAACTTCTTTCAGTCCTAGAGCCTAGAGCCTTCTGCCCTAGAGCCTAGAACATGAAAACAATCAAGGAAAAACAAAAAGAAGCTTTCGCCGCCCTAAAGGGAAAAATGGGCTACACGAACCCCATGCAGGTGCCGAGGCTTTCGAAAGTCGCTATCAGCGCCGGAGTCGGGTCGTTTAAAGACAAGAAAAAGATTGAAGTTGTTGAGAGCCGTCTCGCACATATCACCGGGCAAAAAGCGGCTCGGCGGGGAGCGAAGAAATCCATCGCGGCGTATAAGACGCGGCAGGGCGATACGGTCGGTACGGTCGTAACGCTCCGCGGAACCCGAATGTATGCGTTTCTGGACAAACTGATTCACATCGCGCTTCCGCGAACCAAGGATTTCCGCGGCATCTCCGCTCAAGCTATTGATGAGATTGGGAATCTCACCATCGGGATCAAGGAGCATACTATCTTTCCAGAAGCGTCCGACGAAGACCTCCGCGATGTGTTTGGCATGGGCATCACGATTGTCGCCACCTCGAGAAACGTGGATGAAGCGAAGGCTTACTTTAGCTACTTGGGCTTTCCTTTCAAGAAAGAAGTCTCGCAGAAAAAGGGAACGTGATTTGACATGCAGGGCATCTCCGCTATTCTTCTGTGGGAAGAAAGGCACCCATGAAAACACCCACGGTTACCCCTTTTTTCTTTGAACGATCCTTTGCCGTCCGCGGGGGGAGAGTCATATGTCCTCCGCAAGATCCGCTTCACCCGGGGTGGCTCCCGGCGGTTTCAAGAACGCATGTTTTGCTCTCGCCGCTTCAGCTCCGAATGCAGGTTTGGTGTGAGCTGATTCACGGGGAAGATGACCCCATTGGATTTGACCGGCTGCATGTTGAACTTCTGCTTTCGTTGTCAACGATATGGATTCGGCGGCCCGCCAAAGAGGCGCTTCAAACATACTGCGACTCAACCGAGCAATTTCATCGTTTGATTGAGTCCGTGCGCAGCACGCTGATAACGGCCAATAGCCTCACGCTCTTCCCGCTCATTTCCGAGGACACTATACGCGCGGCCTTCGCTCCGCTTTTTGGTGTCGTGGCACAGCTCAACGGAATCCTGCAAGACGCCCTGGCTGAAAGAATCCAGCTTTGGAATGCACGGGCCGGATCCATCTGGGTCTTGCCTCAACATCGCTTCAACAGAGGCCTCTCGTAAACTCCGCTCGTCCTACCCTCTTGCAGAAGCACAGGGCGTTCGGCGAGCGGA
>CAYHPP010000145.1:0-1624 GCA_964358745.1 uncultured Candidatus Saccharibacteria bacterium
CATTAGAGGTATTATCAGCTCATCTCGTTGCACTTAGAAATTGAATACGGGAGAAATGCGATTACGCAACAGAGATTGACTTCTTGAAAACAAAAAAGACCCCCCTCGGCGAACGAATCGCTGCGGGGGTCAACGGATGCTTAATTTCCCTTCTTTCTGCGGTTCCCAACACATCCTTCTCTGTTAGGGCCGCATTCTGGGCAATGATCCAGGTCACCAGGATACCACCAACAGTAATCGCAGATGTCATGCCCGCATTTGAGATGTTTGACGACAACCGTGCGAACCGAACCACGCTGGTTTCCCATTGAACCACCATCGCCTTCACTCTTCTTGTCCCCGTGAACATCCCCGCAATAATCGCATGTTCTCTCGAACTTGACAACTCTCTTTGTAGCCATGTCAAGGACCTTTCTCTTTGAGTTTTTTTGCTGTTTAATTCATTTAAGCATACTGTTGGATGAAAAGCAAGGGTCTCGGATTACATTTCCTTTCTTGACATAACTCACACAAAGGCTTCCCCAAACTTAGAATCCGCGCTCGGCTTCGATAAACTCATCAAGTTCGCCCGCAAGCACCCTGTCCACCTGCGCGGTCTCAACGGCAGTGCGATGGTCTTTGACCATTTTGTAGGGGTGTAAGACATAGGAGCGAATTTGGCTACCCCACTCATTTGCCGTCGTTTTGGATATTTGTATTCCTTTCTCTTTTGCAAGCCGTTCCTCTTCACGCATCTTGAAAAGTTTCCCCTTTATCATCTGAAGCCCCTTTTCCTTGTTTTGCGCAAGACTGCGTTCAGACGTGACGTGGACTGAAAGCTTGGTGGGAAGATGTGTGATGCGCACCGCGGTCTCGCGCTTATTGACGTTCTGCCCGCCCGGCCCGCCGGATTTCGCAGTCGTAATCTCAAGCTCGCTCTCCGGAATGTCAAAATGCCGGTCAGTCGGTGGAAGCTTCGGAATCACCTCTACCATTGAAAAAGAAGTTTGCCGTTTTTTCTGCGCATTGAACGGCGAGATGCGGACAAGGCGGTGTACCCCGCTTTCATTTTTAAGCGTTCCATAAACATCCTTTCCGTTTATCTCCACCGTCACACTCCGGAATCCGCCGTGGTCATTCTGGTTCTGGTTCAAGATGCCGCCATTCCAACCCTTCCGCGCGAAAAATTTCCGATACATTTCAAGAAGCATCCCCGTAAAATCCTCCGCATCGTCGCCGCCAGCGCCGGAAAAAATCGTAATGACCGCGTCGCCGCCGTCATAATTCACGCCGCCTCCGGCCTTTTTGAGCTCATTATACTCGCGCACTATTTCCTGCGCCTTGTTCTTATCAGTCCAAAAATCGCCCCCCGCCATGAGCGTTTCTATTTCAGCGATGCGTTGTTCCTTTTCTGGCATAAAAATCAAGTGCGGGGTGTTTTATTCGTAGCATTCGTCCGCCGCGGGCGGATCCGCCCGCCTGCGCCGAGGCTTCGGCAGGCAGGTCGGTGGGCAGGTAGATTCGTACGTTTACCTTTGAATGACCCGTCAGAACTCCCTGCGCTCCGCGCAGGGATGAACGGCGGTCTGTGAAAGGGGTCGGGAAAACTGTAGTTTTCCCGTGGAGCCCGCCCGTGCCGAAACGC
>CAYHPP010000146.1:0-1619 GCA_964358745.1 uncultured Candidatus Saccharibacteria bacterium
GGGCCGCTCGCGAAAACGGTGGAGGACGCCGAAATTATTTTTGATGCCATCCGCGGTAAAGACCCGCTTGATAGCACATCACTTGATATACCCGATACTCAATACCCAATACCCAATACACGATTCGTCGTCGGCGTGCCGCGGCATTTTCTTACGGGTGAGGGAATTGATAAAGAGGTGCTTAAGAATTTTGATGAATCGCTTGCAAAACTTCAAAAATCCGGCGTGGAAATCCGCGAAGTGAAATTGCCGAACATTAAGTATTCGCTTGCGTGCTATTACATCATCATGCCGGCCGAAGTGTCCTCTAACCTCGCTCGTTTTGACGGCGTGAAGTACGGACTTCATGAAGGCGGCCTGAACCTCTTGGATGACTATCGCAAAACCCGCGGACGGGGCTTCGGCAGGGAAGCGCGTCGCCGAATAATACTTGGCACCTATGTGCTCTCGGCCGGCTACTACGATTCCTACTACGGCCGGGCGGTGGCGCTTCGCGGCCTTATTGAAAAGGACTTCAAGGAAGTATTTGCAAGCGGCGTTCACGCCATAGCCACGCCGACCACGCCTTCGCCCGCCTTCAAAATCGGAGAAAAATCAAGCGACCCTCTCGCTATGTACCTCGCCGATATTTTCACCGTGACCGCGAACATCGCCGGCATTCCGGCAATCTCTGTCCCTTCCGGTTTTGCCGAAGCGAGCGGCAATCCCTCGACGGGTTCGACCAACTCACCGCAGGCGAGCTCGGGACAAGTTAAACTCCCGCTTGGCATCCAGTTTATGACCTCGGCCGGACAGGAGCGCCTCATTTTTGAGATAGGGAAGCGGTTTGCCGCCCTGTAGCGTGTATAATATACGCTTAGCCATTTGCTATGCCGTTCGGCGCACTTAACAACTTACTGACTCCGGAGGCGCTGGCTCCTTTAACTCACGCCAAGAATCAGGTGTTCGTGTTTTTGGAGTGGCTCGCTCCGTATTCCACCATCCTTTCGCTTCTGCTCATCACCGGCATCGTGTACTGTTTTATGCGCATTGAGCAGATCGTGCATGAGACAAAACATCACGACAAAGCGCACGGGCACGGAAAGGAAAAGCGTGGAGGTAAGGGAGCGGCCGCAGAGGACCTGTCCGAGAAGCGCTGGGAGCGGGTGTTGTCGCATCTCAACTCTGAACGTGAGAGCGATTGGCGGCTTTCCGTACTTGAGGCGGATGTGCTCTTAGACGAGATGGTCACCGGCATGGGGTATCGCGGCGACTCGCTCGGCGAGAAATTAAAGGGCATCGAGAAGAGCGACTTCACGACGCTGGACAAGGCGTGGGAAGCGCATGCGGTGAGAAACAAGATC
Source organism: uncultured Candidatus Saccharibacteria bacterium (assembly GCA_964358745.1). Lineage (GTDB taxonomy): Bacteria > Patescibacteriota > Minisyncoccia > Phycocordibacterales > UBA10002 > UBA10002. The sequence continues at coordinate 1,344 of CAYHPP010000146.1, forward strand.
GCGCACGAGGGTGCCGCCTTTGCTCTTACCGAACGGGAAGCGAAGCGAGTCGTTAAACTCTACGAGGACGTGTTTGAGGAGTTTCATTATATTTGAAGAAGCGTGTAGCGGTTAGCGATTAGCGGTTAGAGCAGAAGTTGGCTTGTTGCGGGGCCGGTCGGTCACAAGTTTCCTCGCCCCGTCGGGCTCGGAACTCGCGACCCCCACCTCACCGTCAGCCGAAACGGCTGACATGGCTGCGGTTTGCGATTCCCGCCGGGACCGCGAGTACACTTA
>CAYHPP010000147.1:0-1597 GCA_964358745.1 uncultured Candidatus Saccharibacteria bacterium
TTTATTTATGCCGACCTATTAGTCGCCGATGGATGTGCCGGTACCACATAATTGCGATCGCAATTATGTGGTACCCTTTGGGTTTGGAATTTTTAGGGACATGTCGCGAGATGGCATTTCCTCCTCTCCGCCTTTTCCAATACTACTTCCCCAAGTACTTCGCGCGGTTCACCAAATGCCCTTCATGGGTGGCGGCGTAATACACCTCCCCGTTTCTATCGGTGAGATAGTACAGATAGTCTGACGGAGTGGGCGTGATGGCGGCGGTGATTGCGTCAAGACCGGGGTTGTTAATCGGACCGGGAGGGAGTCCTGGATAACGATAGGTGTTGTAGGGGGAATTAACCTGGAGGTCGGTGGTCGTCACTTCAAAAGTATTCTTCCCAAGTATGTACGGAAACACCGCGTCCACCTGAAGCGGCATGCCAAGCCGAAGGCGTTTCAAGAGAATGCCCGAGACGAGCTTCCGTGTTTCCGCCGTGCGCACTTCCCCTTCAATAAGGGAGGCGAGTATGACGACCTCCCGAAGCGGCCAGCCGAAGGCCTTAACTCTCTCCTCAAGAGGGACAACGCGCCTTTTGAAATTCTCCTCCATCGCCTCAATGATCCCCTCCTCCGTTATGCTGGGGGAAAAGATATAGGTGTCGGGAAAGAGATACCCCTCTTTTGATGCGGCGAGTTTCAGGAAGCGCTCGCTCCGAAAATGCGGAAATGCGGCGCTTAAAAGTAAAGCAACCTCCGCGTTGTTCAATCCCTCACGCACCGTAATACGCACCGGCTGCAGATTTTCAAGCCCTCGCGCAAGACGCCACGCGACGCGGAAAACCGCGATGGGCTCGGGGAGCGAATACATTCCAGCTTTGAGTCCGCCCTGCCCGCCGAGAAGCGCTACCCACGCCTTAAACCAAAACGGCGAGCGAATCACGCTCTTTTTTCGGAGGAGTTCTCCCGCCTCGCCGAGCGTCATGCCGCGCTCCACAGTAACGAGCGCATCGCTCGGAAATGACGAGGGCGCCCGCCACCACAGAGCATAGAGGACGAGGAGAGAGCTCGCTCCCGCAGCAAGCGCGGCGAGAAGGACGATGCGCCGCCTTCGCGCCTTTAAAACGCCGCCCGACCGAACCCCTTCACCGGAATCGGGGGCCAAAAGAAAATTAATCGCCGCATCAACGTTCCTCGTCTCGTCCTTTTCTAAATCCATGTCTTTTTCGCCTTCATATTTCATAGTAGATACGCTTAACGAATGGCGCATGCGAATGTGGGACACCCAGTCTACGACTATTCCACTGCGCTTGTGCGCAGGGTCATTCGGTGCGGCCCGGTAGGTCTCTCGCCCCCCGCGGTGAGCTTGTCGAATCCGCTGCGGTGCCGCTCTCAATCTTCATACGACACGCTATACGCTACCCATTACACGCCTCATCGCTAGACCGGCAAATTCGCCGGCGGCTCCACTTTCTTTGAAGGAATGCGCTCAAAAGTCGGCGTTGTAACAACGCTCCCGGGGATATGGAAGATGGTGGCCAGCTCTTCGGTCGTGAGAATATACGGTTTGGAATGCCAATTGCGATACGGCGCATAAAAAAATGAGCGGCGCCTA
>CAYHPP010000148.1:0-1590 GCA_964358745.1 uncultured Candidatus Saccharibacteria bacterium
CGGACGCCATGAAAACTAAGAAGTTTTCGCGGCGCTCCTCGCTAGCCGAAATAAAATACTAATCTACGAATGCATGCCAATCTGCTAATACCTGCAAATAAGATGCGGATTCGAATTATCGGATTAGTAGGTATTCGTATATTCGTATCATAGACTGATTAGTATTTATCAAAACGCTTCCTGCAGCGCCCTTTCCGCGTCCCGCACGGCCTCGGTGCTCCGCGCCCGCCCGCCCGTCGCCGACTCAATCATGTTCCGAAACGCGGTTGCGGAGACCTGTGGATTGGGGTCAATGAACCCTCTCGCGCGGATGGCGGCATCATACATGACGGCGCCGAAGGCATCCGTCGGTTTCTGCGAAAGGAGGCTTCGCTGTACGGGGGGAAGGCGGGTCGCCGCGATGTAGACACTGCTTGCCTTGACGGATGAAAGAGTAAGCGCCACTTGAAGCGCCGCCGCGAGATTCCTCGCTGTCCGGAGAATCGCGACGCCCGTGAGCTTGCCGAAGGTGATACCGACGCTTGCGTCCCGCGGGCGCGGGAAGGACGCGACATCAAAATCAAGATTTGGATTCACTCGGCGGAGGTCCGCGTACTCGCTTCCGAATCCGAAATACACGCCGAGCCGCGAGGAGAGAAACATCTCGCGGGAACTCGGAAGGGAGCGATTCCACGAATAGACGGGTTTCAGCGGGTTCGCAAACTCCGTATAAAAATCAAGGACGGATGCCGCACCCCGCTTGTCAAGCGCCGCGCGGCTCGCAGATGCGCCGCCCGCGGTAACGGGGATGCCCCCCTGCATGAAAAGCGTCGCGAGAATTTCGCGGGCGTGATAGATATTGCGGTACTCGCCGAGCGCGACGGCGCTCCGGGAAATATTGCCGTACTCGTCGCGAATCGTGAGGTCCCGCGCGAGCGAGATGAATTCATCCCAGAACCGCGGGGGCTCGGCGACGCCCACTTCATCAAGAAAGTCGCGGTTATAGTACATGACGAGCGGGTCAACCGAAAACGGGAACGCAAAGATACCCTGCGGGGAGAGAAAGAGGTCTGCTGCCTGCAAAAACGTGTCCTTGAACAGGCGCTCCGTGTAGGTGCCATAGGGAGTCAGGCGGAGCTTGTCCTTGTAGCGCGAAAGAAGCGGAAGCGGAAGGAGAATAATATCGGGGCCTTTACGGGAGGCGAGCGCCTCAAGAAGCTCGCGGTCAAGCGAATTTTCGGAAATTTCGCGGTACGTAACTTTAAGCGTGTCGCTATTCACCGCGCGCGCGAGCGCCTTGTCCACGGCCTCCCTCTCAAGACTCCCCCACATGGTGAGCGAGACGACCTCGGCCCCCCCCGAACGCTGTTTCGTGAGCGCGACGGCAAGAAGGCCGGCGACGATGAAAACGCCGAAAATGCCGAGGACGATGGTTTGGAAAGAATTCATGGGTGCGTGATACGAATGTTGCGAATTAACGCACGAATGCTACGAATATGCGAATTGAAGAAGTTCGAGATTCGTAGATTCGCGGCATTCGCATGGTAATTCGTTGCATTCGTATCAACTCTTCTTAAACACTATACCATAATGATGCGCGCCGGCGTTGAT
>CAYHPP010000149.1:0-1583 GCA_964358745.1 uncultured Candidatus Saccharibacteria bacterium
CATGCAAACAGTATCGCATAAATTCAACATCTAAGCTAGGTGGAAAAGGTCAGTAGTACAGTAGATTGACAACGCCAATATACGCGGCAGAGTGGTGGCAGATTGTTGCTCCCAAAAGCGTATCTCGCCACCGTCTCCTTCAACGAACTTGAGACGCATCCCCCCTCCTCTTCCTGAGACCTCCCGCAATACGCTTGGTCTGCAAGCCTTCATACTGATAGAGAGCCAGCTCGCGTATGATGCGAGAGCGGGCTCTAACTATGGTGGGGACCCTTGTTTGCTATTCTTCCAATGAAGGCTTTTCAATTGTAAGCGGTTCAAAACCGATCGAGTTTCCGGTAATTTTCAAAATGTCTTTGTCTATTTTCTTGAACTCTTTGCCTGTCGCGACATAGTGGTTTACGGTCGTGGAAAGCGCACTGCCGAGTTTCTGGTGATACTCCTCATAACTCTTGAGGTGTTTCCCCAAGTCGCTCACCCGTTTGATAATGTCTTTTGCCGTTTCCTCTATCTGGAGCGCCTTCAAGCCCTGCAGAACTGTTTGGAGGTACGCCAAAAATGATGTCGGGGAAACGATGAGCACTTTATATTTTCCGGCCGCGCGCTGGATAAGATTTTCGGTATCGTCGGTAACAAGCCCAATTTTATTGACCAGCAGGTCGTAGTAAATAGCCTCATGCGGAATAAACATGAACGCGAAATCCATCGTTCCCTCCCCCGGCCGGATATATTTGGCGGTTTCTTGTATGCGCGTCTTGAGGTCGTTAACGAACAATTTCTCAAGTCTCTCTTTTTCCGAAGGGTCGCGGGCTTCGACCAATCGGTTGTAGTTTTCAAGGCTGAACTTTGAATCAATGGGGATGACTTTGTCCTTCACAAAAACGACTGCGTCCACGATTTCTCCGTTTCCGAACGCGTATTGCATTTTGTAATTGCCGGGCGGCAGCACATTTTTGAGGAGCGTTTCCAGATAATATTCGCCCAAGATTCCTCGCTGCTTCGGATTCTTCAGGATGTCCTGCAAACTCTGCAGCTGGTCGGCAAAGGAGATGACCTGACGGTTGGTTTCATCAAGCTTGGTGAGCCCTTCGGTAACTTCCTTAATAATCTTGGCCGATTCGCCAAATTGCGTCTTGACCGATTCGTGCACCATCCGCGATGTCTCGGCCATCTTCGCGTCAACCGTCCGCGCGAGCTCGTTCACCTGCTGCAGAATAAGCTTAAATCCTGTATCGCCGTCTCGCGGCTCCTTTCTCTCCCTTAGGAGCCGGACCAACAAGAAAACGGCGGCTCCGACTGCCGCAAGCGCGGTAATGGCAAGAATGATGATAAGTGTGGTCTCCATGCGCAGAAGTTAGGCGAAAGAACCGACGACACACAGCATAGCATTTTTCGGGCGGGTTGTGATTAACCGCCGCTGAAAACTATGGTACCATACGCTCATGAGCATTGCGCAAAAAATCGCTGACGGCCTAAAGGCCGCCATGCTCCAAAAGAATGCGGCTCGGACGAGCACGCTTCGAAGCATCAAGGCCGCATTTACGAACGAGCTTATTGTGAAAAAGCGAAAGTCTGACGAGACG
>CAYHPP010000150.1:0-1571 GCA_964358745.1 uncultured Candidatus Saccharibacteria bacterium
CGCCGCGGATGACACCGTCGCGAAGCGCCGCGACGAGCGCCGCTTCGTCTATGACCTGCCCACGCGAGGTGTTTATGAGGTAGGCAGTTTTTTTCATCATCGCAAGGCGGTCCTTTCCTATGAAACGCTTCGTCTCGGGAAGGAGCGGCACGTGGATTGAGACGACATCCGCCTCCCGAAGCACTTCTTCGGGTGTCGCCCGAAATGCCGCGCCGCAGGTTGCTTCAAATTCACTGTTTTGCTTGATGTCGTAGTAAACGACCGACATGCCGAGTCCTCTGTGGGCAATTTCAGCCACCCGCCCGCCGATCCTCCCGGCGCCCAAAATTCCGAGCGTCTTTCCCGCAAGTTCTTCGCCAAGAAAAAGCTCCGGACCCCATCCTTTGAACTTGCCTGTACGAAGGTACGAGTCGCTTTCCACGACGCACCGAACGGCGGCAAGCATAAGTGCAATCGTGTGCTCGGCGACTGCCTCCGTAAGCGCTCCCGGCGTATTGGTAACCGTGATGCCGCGCTTTGTTGCTTCAGCAACGTCAATGTTATTGAAGCCGACCGCGTAGTTCGCGACTATCTTCACGCTCGGCGCGGCGTCAAATACATCTTTGTCTATCGTATCGGTAAGAAGCGACAGTATGCCGTCATAGGGCTTTTTCGTAAGTGCGTTAAGAAGCTCGCGCTTTGAAAGCGGCCGGTCCTTTGAAGACACATCAATCTCAAGCCCTTTTCCCTGCAGTATAGAAAGTCCGGCATCGGGGATTTTTCTCGTGATATAAATCAACTTTGGCATGTGGACATTTTATTTCGGCTAGCGAGGAGCGCCGCGCAAACTTCTTAGTTTGCATGGCGTCCGAGCCCCGCCCCGTACTGAACGGTACGTTCGGGCGGGGAAGACGAAATATAGTTCAATACTGCGCGGCAGAGCCTTGCATGAGAACGAGCGGAGCGAGTTCCACTATTACTCTGGGGCTCTGCCCCAGAGAACTATATCACATTTCTGAAGGGACAAAAAAGCTGCGGGTTCCCGAAGAGAGAGCCCGCAGCGCATCCGCCTGTTGCGGGAGCGGATGGAACCAATCTCGGCGCCTTGAATGCTTGTAAGAGCCCTCGGAAGCATTACGGCGTCCTCCTTTGCATGAATTCTATACCACAAGCGCTCTTGAAGCAATGCCGGATGTACACACATATTCATAAAAGCACTTCGTCTTATATAAGCTCCTCGGCTCGGAAATGGAAGCTCAAGGCAGCTTCCACTTCACTCGCTCTACGTCGCTTATAAAAAAAGCGAGCCGCGCTGTCGCGACTCGCTCCGGCCTCAACGAGGGGAAGCCGTCTGACCGCTTGGAGGCGATCGGCAGGTGCCAGCACTTCGGAATGGATTACGCCGGTAGGAGAAGGTGGAGATGCGTTGTTTCCACCCGCGTAGGACTCTTCAAGACCATCCTAGCACAACTACGGCAATCGCACCACCGCCAGAACGGCATCCACTACAAGGTCCGACCGTGTAGATAAAGACTACTTCGCCTCAAACTTCTGCACCCGCCACTTGCCGTTGCTGCAGCTGCCCTCGGGTC
>CAYHPP010000151.1:0-1564 GCA_964358745.1 uncultured Candidatus Saccharibacteria bacterium
AGAAAAGATAGAGGGTGGTACATAGAGGCAAAACACCCGCCCCGACGAGAAGTCGGGGCGGGTGTGTAATGGTGCAGACTATAGTCGGCGCCTATTATTGGGGGTTAGGCGGTGTTGCGGGGTCGGGGGACGGACAGATGTCCGCTAACCTGATCGTGCCGGTCGTTGACCCGCTCATGCCCGTATAAGGTCCGCCGGGCCTCCCGACAAAGTCAATGCGGTAGGTGATGTCAAAGAAGCTGTCAACATTCCAGTTGCCGTCCGGCAGTTTCGTCAAGGTGGTGTGACCCGGGCTTGGCATGCCAAAACCGGTTCCGGCGACAATACGAAGCAGGTCAAAGTCGGGGTCGCCGATGATTTGTCCTTGCAATCTAAACATATCCGTGTCAAAGGATTGCACGGGGTTCCCCGGCGTACGCGGAGCAGTCCGAATCTCTCCACTTGTCGGGAGGTTCAAGACGCGACCGCCGGAGAGCGAGAGCGAAAGCATTTCCGTGTCAAAGAGGTATGTCTCCCCTCCCACCGGAGTGCCGCTTCTCGTCGTTGAACTGGTTCTAAGCGACAAATCGGCCGTAAGTCCTATGGTCGCAAGTGTCGGTTCCATAACCACTACTTGGCCGCCGGTATTCCGATATTCCGTGTCCTCGTCAACGACCACGGCGGTCCCTTCCTCGTTCGGCCGAGTGCAGTGCGGCAGCGTCTTCACGGTCGGAAGGCAGAGCTCCTCGGTTCGGACGGCTTGTTGCGACTTGATGCCGAACTGGTCATGGGTAATAACCTTGCGGTTGAGCTGGTTGTGTGGAATCACTTCATAGCACATGAGGTGATTGTTTTCATCAACGATAGGCGACACCTTATCCGCGTGCCGCTTTTCAGCCGGGTTGCAAAGATAGAGCGCCTTCACCACTTCAAACTGCCGGTTCTGGAACTGATCGCGAAGCGACACTCCTTTTGCGATTTCATACGGCTCCACGTCGTAGCAGAGGTAGTGATTGGCGTTCTGCGGAATAGGCGGCACGACGGCCGCGATGAGTTTTTCGGCCGCGGCGGGCGGTAAGTTGGCGAGTAGTTTCTCTATGGGAATTCCTATCTTCTTCTTTCCGGTCGGCGTGAGTAAATAGCGGGGCTGCAAGACCGTGACGCTCCTCTGCTCAAATTGGTTCTGGATTAACACCGTGCGCGGCGCGAGAGGCGCGGAGCTTTTCAGGCGATAGGCGAGATAGTGAAGGTCCGGCCGTTTCGGGTTGAATGCGAGTCCCGCGTGAAGCTTCCTCACGGGATTCAGAAGCCGCTCAATAAAGTCCAAGGTGAAAGCTGTTGGTTGAATAAATTGGTCGCGGAGCGTAACCGAGATCGGCTGGATTGTTTTATCCAAGCGATACGTCAAATAATGGTCGCAGTTAACCCCCTCATCCACGACTCCGTCGCCGTTGTCGTCTTTGCCGTTGCAAACTTCCCCAGTCGGCGCGCTCTGCGCGAAAACGGTTTGAATCGCGCCAAGCATAAGCAATGCCAGCGCGAGAATTTAGAAATCCAAGACGGCTTAAAACCTCACTCTTTTGTG
>CAYHPP010000152.1:0-1563 GCA_964358745.1 uncultured Candidatus Saccharibacteria bacterium
CTATACGGCCTCAAAAGGCGGTATTATTGGGATGTCGGAAACGCTTGCAATTGAGTGGGCGCCGCTTGGCATCACGGTAAATGTCATCGGACCGGGCATTATTGACACGCCGATGGTGGGCGCCGCGGAGATTCCGAAGGCGGCGATGGATGCGATGCTCGCGCGCGTTCCCATGAAAAGAATGGGGAAGCCCGAGGAGATTTCCGCGATGGTCGTTTTCCTCGCATCAGAAGAGGCGAGCTATGTGACCGGCGCCACATTTTTCGTTGATGGCGGCTGGCTCGCAGCTTAATTTTTTAGGTGTTAAACACCTCAACTTTTGAGGTGTTTAACACCTAAACGAATTTTATGGACATAATTGGCATCATCCAGAGCAAGCCGGTTCTCATAGGACTTCACCTCGGCTTTGCCATCATTGGCATTGACGCGTTTCTTTGGCTTCTCGGGAAATTCAAAGATAATGGCGGCACACAACAGAGCCGACTCGCTACCGCCGCCGTGGGCGTCGTTGCGTTCATAGCGAGCTGGATTGCCGGCGGCTACTACTATGTCGTCTACTACGGGGCGCTCGTAAAGCCCATCATTAAGGCCGGCGTTGCTCCTTGGGTGCACAACATCGTCATGGAAACCAAAGAGCACATTTTTCTCTTCGTGATTCCGCTCGCGATGACCGTGCTTTTCATAACCCTGCTTTCAAAGGAGGATATGGAGCGCCTGAAGCTTCGCGGAATCTCGCTATGGCTCTCGGGCGCCGTTGCCGTACTAGGCCTTCTTATCGGTTTAATGGGCTTCATGATTTCCGCCGCGGCGCGTTTCGGAGCGGTCGGCTAATTTTGAGATACACATGCGCGTAAATAAACCAAAACTCATCACGGCGTCAGCGTATGCGGCAATCACGGCGATTGTGTTTGTGGTTGTGATTACCGTCTGGGCTGAACTTTCGGCGCCGCTTAAAGACTGGCTCAAGAATTTCTCCGGCCACCACTGGACATCAAAAAGCATTTTCTCCGCGGCGGTGTATGCCGTTGTCACCTTGGTGTTCTATGCATCGCTTCGCGGGACAGGAGAGAGTACTGTGAGGCGATTGCTCATTCTGCTCCTCTGGAGCGTCGTGCTTGGCACGAGTATATTAACCCTTTTCTTCACCGGCCATCACTTTGGGTTGTTGTAGACGCTTTCCTGGGAAACTGTAGGGAGAAAACGGCAGGAGATCTGCCGTTTTCTCGTTTTTGGTTCTCTAAGCCGAATAGAGCGAAAAGATGTTGACAAAACCCGCTGGCCACATAGAATCAAAGACCCTTTTTAAGCAAGCGAAGCACATCAAAACCCGGGGATGGACGCTACACCGCTAGCCTTTTTAAGGCCAGTTTCCCAGGTATAGCGTCCATCTCCGGGCTTTTTGCTGCTTCTCTGGTTTGTCGCGTCTTTATCCCGAGGAAGAGTATATGCCGAATTGTATAGATATAATGACGGGGAAGACGGGGGGAACCTTACAGGCCGATGGGATGCGTCAGAAGCACTATTAGTATACCAAAGCGGGGCAGTCAAGCCCACGAACTGTTC
>CAYHPP010000153.1:0-1528 GCA_964358745.1 uncultured Candidatus Saccharibacteria bacterium
CGATTTCTACCGCGACTCCGATGCGGGATCCTTTTAAGGATCTGGAGCTTGAGGCGAAGGCGGCATTCGTGTATGACACCAGCGCGAGGCGCGCCCTTTTTGCCAAAAACGGGGAAGAGTCGCTCCCCATCGCTTCCATCACCAAAGTCATGACCGCGCTTACCGCTCTTTCTCTTATTCCCGAGACAACCTACATCACCATAAGCGAGCGGGCCATTAGGGAGGAGGGGGACAGCGGGTTCCGCGCCGGGGAGCGCTGGCTGCTTCGCGACTTGCTTACTCTCACGCTCATTGAATCGTCAAATGACGGCGCCGCGGCGGTTTCCGAGGCCGTTGGGGGAATGTTTACGGTTGGCACTGATACCCCCGAGGCGGGCCGCCTCGCCTTTATCGGGAAGATGAATGAGCGAGCCGAGGCGCTCAATTTGCGAACGGCGAGGTTTTGGAACGAAAGCGGGCTTGACCTTGACCATGAGCGGCCTGGCGCGGTGGCCTCGGCTGAGGATACAGCGCGCCTTCTCGCTTTCGCGTTGGAAGCGTTCCCCTCGGTATTTAAGGAGACACGCTTGAACGAGCTTCAGGTGGGGAACGGAAACGGTGAAAAGCACGCCGCCCGAAACACGAACAAAAACGCCGATGCGTTCCCGTTGCTTATGGCAAGCAAGACGGGTTACACTGATCTTGCCGGAGGGAATCTTGTTATCGCCTTTGATGCCGGCTTTAATCACCCCATTATCATCGTCGCACTCGGGTCAACGCCTGAAGGCCGGTTTCTTGACGCGGAGAAGCTCCTCTGGGCAACGCTTAAATACCTGAGCAGGCGCTAGGCGCTAGGCATTAGGCACTAGGAGACGAGACAGCATTTCTTCCCCAGAGCCTAGAGCCTTCTTTCCTAGAGCCTATCATCATGCTTCCCGACCTCATTAAAATCTTCGTCCCCGCCCTTCTTTCATTTACGGCGGGCATCGCGATGACGCCCATCGTGAGCCACTACCTCTACACCCGAAGGATGTGGAAGCGGAAGGCCGGCAAGGGCCAGGGGACACCCTTGTTCAACAAATTGCATGAAAGCCGCGAAACCGGAACCCCTCGGTTAGGAGGCACGGTGATCTGGCTTTCCGCGCTCGTCGCGACATTTGGCGTGTCACTTGCGAGCGCACTGTCAGGCAATCCGCTTCTTTCAAAACTTGATTTTCTCTCGCGAGACCAAACATGGATTCCTCTCACGGCGCTCATCATCGGCGCATGCATCGGGCTTGTTGACGACCTCCTTGAGATACGGGGGAGAGGGGACAATGAGGCAGGCGGACTCTCGCTCGCGAAGCGGCTTGCCGTAGTCGGAGTCGTGGGGCTTTCTGCCGGCTTATGGTTTTACTACAAGCTTGATGTAAATACTCTCGGCCTGCCGTTTCTCGGGTCGCTGTATCTCGGCTGGCTCATCATCCCTCTTTTTGCGCTTACGACGCTTGCCGTCTATTCGGGTGGCATCATTGACGGCATTGACGGCCTTGCCGGAGGCATTTTCGCG
>CAYHPP010000154.1:0-1514 GCA_964358745.1 uncultured Candidatus Saccharibacteria bacterium
CATCGCCTGTAGAGAAAGAAATCAACAGAATTAACACGGGAATCCCACGATCGTGGTAATTTTGCTAAAGTCATCTGAAGGCAAACTACACCTTGAGTTTAATCGGCAGCGTGCGATAAATACAGCGAATGCAGACCGTCTGGTCTTTGCGTGTCTTGATATACTTCACCCCGCATGAGCAAAGTAAAATCTCGGTGCGGGTCTTTTTCTCAATCCACTTGCCAAGCGAATTCTGAAACGTCTTCCGCGACGGCGTGAGTAGAGCGCTTCGTTTTCTCTTGGAACTCATGAGTATGCAACCATTTCTAGGTGTATAAATGTTTTGTCTCCCAATAATAACAGGTGGTAGGTGATATGTCAATGACATCGGCACGAATGAAGGGGGTTCCCGCCAGGATGGCTGCTCGGGCTGATGTCTGTTCGGACAGGCGCATAGGATTTGTATTATTCGTATATTACTATATGTGCTACATGAGCAACCGCCCCGCACATCCTATTCTCGGCCCTCTACTTAAAAAACTCGCGCCCATCATCGGGGCGCGAGTCCTCCTTGAACCGCGCTGGAATATCGTGGGGCAGATTACCTTCAAGAACGGGAAGCGCGGGTATTTCCGTTATGGGAGCCTTGATGTAAACCCGCTCGGCGCGGCCGAGATCGCCAGGGACAAAGACTACGCGAACTTCTTCATGAAGCGTATGGGCTACCCCGTCGTGCGGGGAGAGGCGTTCTTTTCAGATGAGTGGGCGGCCGCGATTGGCTCAAAAAGGACGACGGGTTTGGCTCTCCGCTTTGCGCAGAAGATCGGGTTCCCGGTTTTCGTCAAGCCAAACAGCGGGAGCCAAGGAGCGGGTGTCGCGCTTGTTCATACGCGAAGGGAGCTCGCTCATGCACTCTGTTCCATTTTCCAAGAAGACAGAGCTGCGCTTGTGCAAAGGCGGGTTAGGGGCCGCGACTATAGAATCGTTGTGCTTGACGATAATGTTATCTCATCCTACGAGCGCGTACCGCTCGGCGTCGTGGGAGATGGCCGTTCCACCATTCGCTCTCTCCTCATGAAAAAACAGCGCGAGTTTGCCGCCTCTAGACGCGACACGGCGCTTACGTTCGGCGACCCGCGCATGCGGACGAAGCTGAAGCGTGAGATGTTGTCCTTTGAAAGCGTGCCGAAGCGCGGAGAACGAGTGGCGCTTCTTGATAATGCCAATCTCTCCACCGGAGGAGAGGCGCGTGAAATTCGCCGTTTGCATCCGGAATGGAAAAAGCTCGCGATACGCCTCACAAAGGATATGGGGCTCCGCCTGTGCGGTGTTGACCTTATAGCGGATGGAGCGCTTGAAAAAAAGCCAAGAAAATTCCGGATACTTGAGGTGAATGCCGCTCCAGGCCTTGACCATTACGCGCGCGGCGGGAGGGCGCAAGAAAGAACCGTTGAAAAAATGTACCTCAAGGTCTTAAAGAGTCTGGAAAAAAATTAGGGGTTAGGATTTGTTTAGATTTAGAAATTAGAGATTAG
>CAYHPP010000155.1:0-1511 GCA_964358745.1 uncultured Candidatus Saccharibacteria bacterium
CAACGCCTCCCGAAAGCGCGCAGAGCGCGCGCCCATTCCCTACCGTCTTTCTGATATCCGCAACTGCGTTGTCAATCCAACCTTTTCCAAGCCGCCATGTGCGTCTCGCCCCCGTCATGCGCACAAAATTCCGAATCACCGTCATTCCGCGCGTTGTGTGCCGCACCTCCGGGTGGAACTGTATCCCGAATATGCGCCGTTTCCTCTCTTCCATGGCGGCGATGGGACAGGCGTCCGACCTGCCCGTTACGGTAAAACCCTTGGGAGGGCGCGTGACCCGGTCTCCGTGGGACATCCAAGTGAGTTCACTCTTTGAAAGCCCCTTAAACAGCGGCGAGCGTCGCGAAAGCGAAACGCGCATCGGGCCGTACTCGCGTTTCTCTCCCGCCTGCACCTCCCCACCGAGCTCATGCGCGATAAGCTGGAGGCCGTAGCAAATGCCGAGGAGCGGGATTCCAAGTGTGTAGAGCGCGTGATCGGCCTTGAGCGCAGAGGATTCGGAAAGATTTTGCGGACCGCCGGAAAGAATGACGCCCGCGTATCCTTTGAGCTTTTCTGCGTTCGTCTCCGGCGGCAGGAGTTCGGCAAAGACCCCAAGCTCGCGTATGCGCCGCACGATGAGGTGGCTATACTGGGAACCGAAATCCAAAACGGCAATCACATCTCCTTCATGAACTATTCGCATGTGATTCAAATCCTAAGCACTAAACTCTAAACCCTAAACAAGTCCCAATTCTCAAATCATAAACTCCAAACATTCCTTCAGATCTTAATGGCTGTTTCCGTTCCTTGCTGTTTGATTCATTGTACATTGAAAATTGACCGAAAATTGTAAAATTGAGAATTGAAAATTACTTGGGATTTATTGTATGGAATGTGTATGCGACTCCCGTAACCCCGCATTCGTGATCTGTATAAACCGCGCTTGCTTCTGTATGTCTACAATCGTTCTCGCTCCAATATAGCCCATACCAGCTCTGATACCGCCCGTGAGTTCTTCCGTGATGTTTGCAAGCGGTCCCTTAAACGGCACTTTCCCGGAGACGCCTTCTGTAACATGATGCTTCTTCGTGTTTCCATAGCGGTCAGCGACCAGCCGCCCCTCCTGCGCTTCCGTGCTTCCCATGCCGCGATACGCTTTGTACTTCACGCCGTTAACCACAATCACCTCCCCCGGCGCTTCTTCGGCCCCGGCGAAAAGCGAGCCGAGCATCACGGAGGACGCTCCAGCCGCGAGCGCTTTTACGATGTCCCCCGATGAGCGGACGCCTCCGTCGGCAACGACTGGAATGCCGCGCTTTTTCGCAACCGCCGCGACATCCATGATGGCCGTAAGCTGCGGTACGCCAACCCCGCTTACAATGCGCGTCGTGCAGATAGAACCGGGGCCGATGCCGACTTTGAGGGCGTCGGCGATGCCCGCGAAATCTCGCGCGGCCTCTTTTGTTGCGATGTTCCCGACCACAAGCTCCGCTCGTATCTTTTGCTTCATCTCCTTCGCCGCCGCGATG
>CAYHPP010000156.1:0-1504 GCA_964358745.1 uncultured Candidatus Saccharibacteria bacterium
TTGGCTTCTTCTTTTTCGTATTTTTGCCGCAAGGTTTCTTTAACGATGGAATACATATAGTAGCTGATGACGCCAAAGAGAACCGTCCGCAGGGCATGCTTCACGACAACCGAAGGATCCGCAAGCGAAACGGGGTCAAGCAAGATAAGCGCGGCGAAAAGCGCCGTGAGCAAGATGCCTATGACGAGGGTGGCGCGCTCGTCAAGGTCAATCGCCGATACGATAAGCGGAAAGATGAGCAGAAAAAGGAACGGGCTGTGCACGCCGCCGGTCACGTACACAATAGCGAGAAAAAAGAACACCCAAACGTATCGGCTGATGACAAAAAATATCTTCTTCTCCAAGAGTTCCCGCAGCGCGAAGAGCAAGGCGTGGCACACAAAGAGAGAGGCAAGAAGCGCCGCAACCGCCATCGGACGTATCAAAAAGAAAAAATAGTCGCGGAAGAAATATATGGCGCCGCCCACGAGCACGAGCAGAACAAGCCCGCTTATCTGCGTGAGATAGTACAGGCCGCGGAGTTTCCAGCTTATGGGCGAAGTGTTGGGTTGAGACATATCTGTATCAAACTTGAGACGGATGTTATTCGGCAAGCGCGAGAAGCAACATGATGCCGAAACCCAGCGCAACAGAAAAAATCTGCACGACCGTTTGCGAGAGCCCTTCGGTTTTGTGAAGCTCGGGCACGAGGTCGGAACCGGCGATGTAGATAAACGCCCCCGCCGTGAACGCGGCGGCAACCGGCACGAGATTCCCCACGCCTTCCCCAAGAAGAAGCGCGAGCGCAACGCCTGCAAACGCGGACAGCGCCGTAAGAAAGTTCCAAAGGAGCGCTCTCGCGCGGCTCCACCCCGAGTGAATGAGGAGGCCAAAGTCGGCGATTTCCTGCGGAATCTCATGGAGCACCACGGCAACCGTCGTCGCGACGCCTACATCCGGGCCAACGAGAAAACTCGCGCCGATGATGATGCCGTCTATCGCGTTGTGCGTAAAGTCAGCCGTGAGGATAAGCGCGCCGAGCGCTTTCGGGCGATGGTCATGAGACGCGAGCGTATCTTCGCTCTCCTCATGCTCACCGTGGCAGTGGTGCCAGTACAGAAATTTCTCAAGCGCGAAGAAAAACATGACGCCGGCCATGACGGCGATGCCTGTCATCACCTCTCCTATACCGCTTTCAAGCGTTTCGGGAATAAGGTGCAGGAGCGCGTCGCCAAAAAGCGCGCCGGTAGCAAGGCCGACGAACACGAACACGACGCGCCGTAGGACCGCTTCGCGCATCGTAAGCGTAACGAGGCCCGAAAATGACACGAGACTTACTATCGCAACCGCGCCGAGTGCGTATATCCAGAGCATGGTAGTAGAAGAATATCGCACTTCGCGCCGATTTTCCACGGACAGCAGAATCCGCAGAAACAGAAAGCGGAAATATGCAAGAAAATTTTGTTAGTAAAGATTAAGAGCGGCACCGCAGCGGATTCGACAAGCTCACCGCAGGGGGCGAGAG